>NZ_JBXAXV010000009.1:0-19898 GCF_056781955.1 Dellaglioa sp. CoH-57-MRSF-20 | reverse complement strand
GAGTAGCGAAGAGGCTAAACGCGGCGGACTGTAAATCCGCTCCTTCGGGTTCGGTGGTTCGAATCCACTCTCTTCCATTTTTTATAGGGGTATAGTTTAAAGGTAGAACTACGGTCTCCAAAACCGTCAGTGTGGGTTCAATTCCTACTACCCCTGCCATTTTTTGTTTTGGCGATATTGGCGAAGTGGTTAACGCACCGGATTGTGGCTCCGGCACGCGTGGGTTCGATTCCCACATGTCGCCTTTTATAAGGTTATATCAAGTAATAATTAATATGGCGGTATAGCCAAGTGGTAAGGCAGAGGTCTGCAAAACCTTCATCACCGGTTCAAATCCGGTTACCGCCTTACACGAGTTATGCCGGTGTGGCGGAATTGGCAGACGCGCTGGACTCAAAATCCAGTTCCAGCAATGGAGTATCGGTTCGACCCCGATCACCGGTATTATTAAGTATTATAGAGAGTATTAGAAAACATGAAAGCCCATTGATTGGGCTTTTTTTGTACGCTAAATTATGAAGAATAATACGAAATTATAGAAAGTTGAGCTTTTGTTGAACTTTTTTGGCTCTTCGTCAACTGTTGTTGGTGGATAATAGTATGAAAATTCTAATCACTTAATAATTAGAGTTTTTTTGGTATAAATTTTTAAGTGTATAAAATATTCTGGTATTGAAATCATATAATAATTTTTTAACTGATATATATACGTCTAACTTTTTAATTACATTTCAAACATCTTGATAGTAAATCATAGTGTACAACAATATATAGATAGTATATATTGTTGTACACTATATATTGTTGTTTTTAAGAGGATAATCAAGTAACATATATTTATTGCTGTAAGAAAAGGAAGGTCACTTATGAAAAAAGTAGAGGTAAAGTTAGATATGCAAGTGCCTGACATATTTGAAAAGCGTGATGGTCGAAAAGTTGATTTTGCATTACGTAAAGTTTTAAGTAGTACTTTGCGTCGATTAAATAGTAAAAAAAATCAAGAAAGCTATCAGGAATTACTATTACATAAATTAAGTAATTATCAAAAAATTAATGCCCAAACGATGTATGGCTTAGTTATAGCTACATATCGTGAATTAGGCTACCGTGATGCATTGGATAGCTTTCAGGAATATAGAATAAATGATGAAAAATTGTGGAAAGAGCAAACTGATCCAGCTGGTCGTTTGGATAAATTATTAAATAAAGATGATACAATTGTTCATGAAAATGCTAATAAGGATAGCAATGTATTCAATACACAACGTGATTTGACGGCTGGGACAGTGGGTAAAACTTTGGGATTAAAATTAATGCCTGAATCACTAGCTAAAGCACATTTACGTGGTTCAATTCATTATCATGATTTAGATTACACACCCTGGAGTCCTATGACTAACTGCTGTCTGATTGATTTTAAAGAGATGTTAACAAATGGATTTAAAATAGGAAATGCTGAAGTTGAAAGTCCTCATTCAATTCAGACCGCAACTGCGCAAATGGCACAAATTATTGCTAATGTAGCCTCAAGTCAGTATGGTGGTTGTTCTGCAGATAGGGTGGATGAGTTACTAGCGCCATTTGCTGAATTAAATTATAAGAAGCATTTAATAGATGCAAAAGTATGGATTGGGAATCCAATAAAACAGATAGAATTTGCTAAACTTAAAACAAGCAAAGATATTTATGATGCCATGCAAGGATTAGAGTATGAAATCAATACTTTATTCTCTTCGCAAGGACAGACGCCGTTTACTACGTTAGGTTTTGGGTTGGGTGAAAGTTGGATTGAACGAGAAATTCAAATCTCAATTTTAAAAATTAGAATAAAAGGATTAGGTCGTGAGCATCGTACGGCAATATTTCCTAAATTAGTATTTACAATAAAAAAGGATTTAAACTTTAAACATGGGGACCCTAACTACGATATTAAGGCCTTAGCTGTTGATTGTGCTACGAAGAGAATGTACCCTGACATATTAATGTATGACAAGATAAAAGAGCTTACGGGCAGTTTCAAGGTACCTATGGGCTGTCGTAGCTTTCTGCAAGGATGGAAAGATAAAAATGGTAATGAAGTCAATTCTGGGCGTATGAATTTAGGCGTTGTTACAGTTAATTTACCACGAATTGCTTTGGAATCCGAAGGTAATATTGATTTATTTTGGGATATCTTTAAAGAGAGGATGCAGGTTTGTAAAGAGGCATTAGTCTTTAAAGTTAACCGTGTCAAGGAAGCTATCCCAGAGAATGCACCCATTCTATATCAACATGGTGCTTTTGGCGAAAGGTTAAAAGCAGACGGAGATGTTGATGATTTATTCAAGAATCGTCGCGCTACGGTCTCATTAGGTTATATTGGACTATATGAAGTTGGAACTGTTTTTTTTGGACCTAATTGGGAAAAAAATGAAAAGGCGCATAATTTTACGATTGACATCGTTAAACGCCTCAAGGAGTATTGTACAGATTGGTCAGATGAATACGATTATCATTTTAGTGTTTATTCAACTCCTAGTGAATCCTTAACAGATCGTTTCTGTGTATTAGACACTGAAAAATTTGGTGAAATTAAAGATGTTACAGAAAAGGAATATTATACAAATAGTTTTCATTATGACGTTAGGAAAAATCCAACTCCGTTTGAAAAATTGTCGTTTGAAATGGAATATCCTAAATATGCATCAGGTGGATTTATTCATTACTGTGAATACCCAAATTTACGTCAAAATCCTAAGGCTTTAGAAGCAGTCTGGGATTGGGCTTATGATAAAATCGGCTATTTAGGAACTAATACCCCTATTGATCATTGTTATAAATGTGGTTTTGATGGTGAATTTAACCCAACTGAACGAGGATTTGAATGCCCTAAATGTCAAAATCATGATCCAAAAACATGTGATGTTGTTAAAAGGACATGTGGATACTTAGGTAATCCACAGCAACGTCCGATGGTTCATGGACGTCATAAAGAAATTGCTTCTCGTGTTAAAAATATGACTTTAGGAATGGTTGATGATGGAACGACAAAAGAGAGTTAAAGCACCACGAAATCCGAAACCTAAAGAATGGATTGCCAGTGAGTTAAGCCAACAGTATATTGCATCTTATAAACCATTTAATTTTGTTGATGGTGAAGGGGTTCGTTGTAGTTTATACGTTAGTGGCTGTTTATTTGCTTGTCCGGGTTGTTATAATAAGGCAGCGCAAAATTTTAGATATGGGACACCATATACAAAAGAGCTTGAAGATCAAATAATAACTGATTTAAGCGAAGACTATTGCCAAGGATTAACTTTATTAGGCGGAGAGCCTTTTGTTAACACGCAGGTTTGTTTAAGCTTAGTGAATCGTATTCATGATACTTATGGATGGACGAAAGATATCTGGTCTTGGACTGGTTATACATGGGATGAATTAATGCTTGAATCTGATGATAAACTTGAATTACTTTCAAAGATTGATATTTTAGTCGACGGTCGATTCGAATTACCAAAAAAAGATTTAACTTTGCAATTTAGAGGTAGCTCAAATCAAAGAATTATTGATGTTCAAAAATCATTAATTGCGGGTGAAGTTATTCTCTGGGATAAATTGTTAAGATAAAAAACTTGTCACAATACCTTGTATGTAAGGTGTTGTGACAAGTTTTTTTAATAATCATTTGGATTCGCGATAAGTGGTGAATAGTCATTCATATCAGAATCTCTATAGTCCCACCATTCTTCAGAATATCCGATAAAACCAGCAGTTATCATAGCGTTATTTAGTATATCGTAATTTATTTGTTGTTGAGGTGTTCGTTTATAATTTCTTCCAGCTCGTTCTGAAAAGTCGTCAAATTCACTTTGCATGTTAAGCTCGTGGCCATCCATATCACAGATAGTTAAATCAAATGTCACGCCTTTTTGATGACTGAAATTAGGATTTGGCTTCGCTACAAAATTAGGATCGGGATAAACGTCAAATAATTTTTTTTGAGCAGAGACTGGTCTGTAGGCGTCCCAAATTTTTAAACGATAGCCTTGAGTTTTGAGTAATTGACTTGCGATACCAAGTTTCTTAGCTGTTCCTGTTCTAGCGATTGCTGTAGAAAAGTCATAAATAATTTGGTTAGTAAAGTTGTCTTTTGTAGCATAGCGTAAATCTACAATAATATTAGGATCAATATCTTTAATATTTGTAAAACCGAGTTCAATTTCTGATAACATGATAGACCCTCCTAGCGAAGAATTTCGCCCATTTCATCATTATAATAAGAAAGTTTAGGAAATATAATTTTAACTGTAGTACCTTCATTTTTTGGAGATTCAATTTCTAATTGGTGACCTAATTTTTGACTTAGTTGATTTGCTAAATAAAGGCCTAATCCGGTTGCATTTTGGTTGAATTGACGCCCGTTATTCCCGGTAAATCCTTTGTCAAAAACGCGAGCTAAATCTGCGTTCGGGATACCAATGCCATTATCTTTAATGGCTAATATCGTTTCTTTTTCAGTATCTTTAAGAGAAATAACGATTTCACCATTATTTGGTGTGTATTTTAATGAATTGGTAATCACTTGATTTAAGATAAAACGTAGCCATTTTGAATCAGTTAGAACGGAAATATCTGTACTGTTAAAAACGAAACGAATATGTTTTGAAAAAAATAAGTTCATATTATCCCGAATGACAAGATTAACTACTTTTTTTAGTGAATCATCTTGAATTAAATAATCATTTGAAAAGCTATCTAAACGAGAATAATAAATCACTTGTTCAACAAAATTTTCAATGTTTTTTAATTCAATTTCAGTTTGCATGACTTGTTTTTCAGATAGCTTGCCATCAGATGTTTCAATTAGTAACTGAATAGCAGCTAAGGGAACTTTAATATCATGAATCCAAGCATTTAAAAAATCCTCTTGTTCTTGTTGTTTAGACAAGATATTATTTATTTGTATTTGATGATTGTTTAATAGGGCATTAACATAACCCTGATATAAACGTTGTTCATTGGAATGTGCACCATTAATAGGAATCAATAAATCTGCTGTTGCTGGATCAATTGGTAATTTAAATTTTTGGTACCATTGATGATTAATCCAGTAACGTGTTACAACAAAAATACTTGATATAATAACTACCAGAATATCTATATATAATAATGTAGATAAAACAATGTTATGGAATGGATCAAACCACAATACAAGATTAATTAAGAGAATAACTAGAAGGAAAAAGATGATTGTTGTAATTCTATCTGAAATGTACTTAAAAAATGTCATTAGTGTCTCCTAAGGGATAAGATAACCTTGTCCTACCTTTGTCTCGATAAAATTGGGTAATCCAGCTTGTGCTATTTTTTTACGAACGCGATTAATATTAACGGTTAACGTATTGTCATCAACAAAATGTTCGTCTTCCCAGAGTTCTCGAAGTAATTTTTCACGGCTAACAATTTTCCCTGTCTGACGCATTAAATATTGCAGTAACTGGTACTCATTTTTTGATAAATCAATAATTTTATCGTTAAATTTTGCAGTTCCATTTTGTAAATTCAAAAAAAGGCCATTATGCTCGAGTGTTTCTGGTCCCATTTCTGCGTAATTGTAAGTGCGTCGTAATAATGCAGAAATTTTTGCAACTAAAACTTCCATTGAGTAAGGTTTATTTACGAAGTCATCGCCACCCATATTCATTGCCATAACCATATCCATATTGGTATTTCGGCTTGAGATAAATATAATTGGTACATTTGATATTTCACGGATTTTTTTACACCAGTAAAAGCCATCAAAATCGGGTAAATTAATGTCTAATAAAACTAAATGTGGTTTTTTTTCAATGAATTCAAGATCAATTTCACTAAAATTATTAATTAAAATAGGGTTGAATCGCCATTTTGCTAGACTATCTGCAGTAATGTTGGCAATTGTTTTATCATCTTCAACAATCATTATACTAAACATATTATCACCTCTTTAAAGTAAGAACTATTTACCCTACAATACCGGTTTTTAGCATTAAATTCAAATAGATAAAAAGCGTAAATAAATATTGGCGTAATTATCCTATATATAGGATAATACTTGGTAATAGGAGAAATGAAATTATGACATTTATTGAAGTAGATCACGTTAAAAAAATTTATGGAATGAAGTTTAATAGATCGACTGCAATTGATAATATTTCGTTTGTAATTGATTCAGGAGAATTTGTTGGTATTATGGGACCATCTGGTGCAGGAAAAACGACGTTATTAAATATGATGTCGACTATTGATAAGCCAACTTTTGGACATGTTAGAATAGATAACCAGGATATAACACAATATAATGAAAAAAAATTGTCTGAGTTTAGAAGACAACAGTTAGGGTTTATTTTTCAAGATTTTAATTTACTTAATTCGTTGACTATCAAGGAAAATATAATTTTGCCCTTAGCATTGGATAAAGTAAATGTAGAAATAATTGAGGCAAAACTTGCTAATATTGCTAATATTTTAAATTTAAATAATATTTTAAAACATTTTCCAAATGAAATTTCAATTGGTCAACAGCAGAGGGTTGCAGTTGCACGAGCTATTATAACGGCACCCAAAATGTTATTCGCAGATGAACCGACAGGAAGTCTAGATTCAAAAGCAGCTACGGAACTATTGAAGTATTTAACAGACGTGAATGAAAAGCAAAAGATGACGCTCATGATGGTAACTCATGATGCATTTACAGCTAGTTATTGTAAAAGAATTATTTTTATTAAAGATGGGAATATCTTTGCCGAAATTAGGCGAGATGGCTCTAGAAAAGAATTTTTCCAAAAAATAATTGATATGCAAGCAGCTATTGGTGGGGGAAAGCAATGAAACCACTAGTGAATATTGTTTTTAAAAGTATTTGGCGCAGTTTATGGGATTATTTAATTTACATTATTGCTAGTGCGATAGCAGTTACAGTTTATTTTTCATTTTTGTCAATGTCAATTAACAAAGAGTTAACACAAAATGCGCGCGTAGAGTTACCAATTTCTGTTACTTTACGTATTAGTAGTTTTTTAATTTTGATTTTTATTGCTTGTTTCATGATGTACACTAATCTTTTTGTGGCGAAACGGCGAGAAAAAGAAATTGCTGTTTACCATCTTCTTGGAGTGAAAAAAAAAGAAATTGCGACAATGCTATTTATTGAAAATTTAATTCTAGGTAATATAGCATTACTGATTGGTTTAGTGGTTGGTGCGATCTTTTCTAAATTATTTGCTATGATTTTGTTGAGGGCTATGTTTATTGTGGCAGATACCAATATTATTATATCTTGGCATAGTTTAATTAGTACAATAGTTATCTTTAACGTTATCTTTTTAATGATGTCAACTGTTAATGCAAGTGTTATTTATCGTAAACAATTAGTTTCATTGTTTAAAAATAGTGATAATGCCAGTGTCGAAAAATTTGGACCATTTAAACGATTTATGGCTATCATTAGTATCTTTTTTATTATTGTACCTTTATTTATGGCAGTAAATTTTGAAAATTTGGGACCTATTTTTAATGTTTGGTTACGTAAAAATGATTATTTTTTAGCAGTATTGATTATTGCAATTATGATTATCTTAGGGACTCTTTTGATTTTTAATTATTTGGTGCCGATAATGATAAGTATGATACAAAAATGGCGACATTTTATGTATCGGGGTGGTAGGCTACTTGCTTTTTCTAATTTAAAAGTCAGTTTAAGACAAAATAAGGTCATCTTAAGTTTAATGACTTTATTAATAATGTTCTCTTTATCTGTATTTATTGGAGTGGCTACGTTGTATTCATATTCCCAAAAAACAATTGATCAAGTGGCACCAGCTCATTTTATTACGGACGATTATCATTTAAAAACTGTAAAAAAAGTATTAAAACAAAACAATTTAATAGTGAAACAGCAAGTAAGTGGACATCTTAAAATTGTACCGATGAAAACAAGTGTTCAATTAAAAGCAAATAATCAAAGTGAAGCTAAAATTGTGCCAATTACAATAATGTCAGAAACAGATTATAATCATGCGCGTAAAATTCAAGATGATTTAGAACCGATTAAGATTAAATCGAATGAGACAGTTATGATTTTACACAAGTTAGCAAGATATCAAATTAATGATGATAACCAGCTCATTCAATTTAAGCAAAAATCAATGAACAAATTAAAGATAAAAACATACTTAAGTACGTTTCCGTATGGTGAAATACATTACATTCAAAATTTGTTAATTGTTAAAGATAGTGTCTACAAACGTGTTGATAGCAACACAAAATATGGACTTACAGCTATTAATATTAAAAATTATCAGGAATTTGCACAATCTAAAAATGATTTCGGACATAAATTAGATAATCAATCTAAAGAACAGACCTATTTGCAGCAGACAGGGACAACATTATCGAATGTCCGTTATAAATTTTCTAATCAAATTAAGTCAAACTACCATTATCGAAATTTGGGTGTGAGAAATCAAGTTGAAAAAAATGTTAACGAATTAGATGGGTTTTATATTTATATAGCATGTTTTATTAGTATTATTTTAGTATTAGCAACTTGTAGTATTTTAATGTTACAACAAATGATAGATCTTAGACAAAATCAAAAAACTTATTCACTAATGCAAAGTCTAGGTGTGACCAAAAAAGAGATTAAGCGAATTATTTATCAGCAAACAGCCAGTTTATTTTTAATTCCGGTTATTTTAGGATCGATAGAAGCAATATTTACTTTTAATATTTATGTCGCATTATTTGATCAACCTAACCTAAATGTTCTCATTTTCTTCTGGGGGACCTTCTATGTGATGTATTTAGGCTTATTTTTAATTACCGTGAGAGTGTTGAATCGGATAATAAATAACAGAGTTTAAGAACGGTTAAATGATTAATAGCCTAAAAGTTAGAAAACTTTTTAGGCTATTTTTTGGTTGGAAATTAAACATTTTTGGGGAATAACTATTGTAAAAAAATAGCTAATTAATGACTTGTTTGAGTCATTAATTAGCTATTAATATCGTTTGTGGAATACGGATTGTTTTTAACTAATTGGATTAATCTTTTATATTAATTAATTCATTAACAGAATACACTGCGTCTATGGGAGTAATTTGAAACTCACTTTCATAGTACTTTAACTGTTTATAATTTGACGTTTTACGCCAATTAATAAAATCAGATTGTTGCTTCCAAATTGTTAAAAAAACATAATTATAACCTTTAGATAAAGACTGTAATGTGTAAAAAGAAATGATACCAGTTGGTTTTGTTTGTTCATTAATAAAAGTTTGTACTTGAGCTAAGTAAACTTTACTTTCTTCATCGCTCAAAGTAATATATTTAAAATGATAAAAACCTTGCCATGAATCCATTCCTACATGATATCGAACACGGAAGTCTAATCCAGAGTAGAAAATAGAATTATCATCTGATGTGTCTAATAAGTAAGAATTATTGTACTTATTAATTGGATTAAGTAGAATAAATGATCGGGATGGATTATTTCGAATTATAGACTTTAAAAAATATTCAGCGCCTAATGCTGTGTTTATATGATTTAACAAAGATACATCTCCCATTTACTTTAATTCATTATTAAGTATAGCCCAAAAAAAGGTATAATAGAGTCAAAAGTAACAGGAAGGACAATTAAAAATGAAGTTGACAATTTTAGGATTCTATGGGGGTTATCCTGCCCATACAGTTGGAACTAGTTCATATTTAATTCAGAGTAATGGTTTTAATTTATTGTTGGACTGTGGAAGTGGAGCAATGCTTAGTCTAGAACCTAAACTAGATTCCTTGAAGTTAGATGCAGTTGTTTTATCACATTATCATCAGGATCATATCGCAGATGTCGGCGTTTTACAGTATAGCTGGCAGATTAACGGTGAACAAGTGAAGCAACCACTTCCTATTTATGGGCCATCTATTGATCAAGAAGCATTAGCAAAATTAACTTGGGCAAATGCGACAATTGGAATAGGATATAAGAATAAAGAAGTTATAGACATTGGGCCTTTTACTTTTGAATTTTTAGAAACAATTCACCCAGTGCCTACATATGCTATGAGAATAACGGAACGGGCAACTGGGAAGGTCTTTGTTTTTACAGCTGATACGGCGTATGACGAAAAATTAAATGAAATTAGTCAAAATGCAGATATATTAATGACCGATACAAACTTTTTTGATGATAAAATTGGCAAAAAATGGCATATGACATCTACCGAGTCTGGAAAGTTTGCTCGTTTAAATAATGCTAAAAGATTAATTTTAACGCATTTACCAGCAAATGGTTCCCACGAATTATTAAAAGAACAAGCTGAATTATCAGCTGGCAATAATATCGATATAATACTCGCAAAAAAATATTTAGAACTAATTTTGTAATCGGATACATATTGTTAAATTTTTTTAACAATATGTATCTTTTTTTTGAAAAATAAAATAATGATAAGATTGTTGCAAATAAACGATTAAGTGCGTGTTACGTACTTTTAGTAAGTATATATCGAGTGTAAAGTATATTAAATAATTGAGATAGCAAATTATTTTTCATTCAATAAATAATAATAACTATAAAATATATGTAATATCATACTCGAAATATAAAAAACAATATCAAAAATGATGTCATTTAATCATTTAATAATGAACACAAATGAATTAAATGTATTATTAGTAAAAATATTAATTAGTAAATTTTTTTAATAAAATGGTAGTAATTTGTTTGATAATAAGTTACAATTGTTTTATAGGAATTGATAAATTTTTTATTAAAAGGAGAGAGCGCATATGGTAACTTTATATACTTCACCAAGTTGTACATCTTGTCGAAAAGCACGTGCATGGCTTAAGGAAAATAATATTCCATTCCAAGAACGTAATATTTTTTCTGAGCCTCTCAACATTGATGAAATTAAAACAATTTTGCAAATGACTGAAAATGGAACAGAAGAAGTTATTTCTAAACGCTCAAAAGTTTATCAGGAACTAGATATGGACTTAGACGATTTACCACTTCAAGAATTATTCTCATTAATTCAAGATAATCCTGGTTTATTACGTCGTCCTATTATTCTAGATGAAAAACGATTACAGGTTGGATATAACGAAGACGAAATTCGTCGCTTCTTACCAAGGGATGTACGTGCTTTAGAATTACAAAAGGCACAATTACTTGCTGGATTTTAATTAATTTAAAATTAAATAATATTGAAACATTAGTTTTTAATAAGGTAACATGGTAAAATTCAGGAAGACGCATTCCTGAATTTTTTTTATTTAGTTTAAACTACTTTACAAATAGTAAATTTTAGATAGAATTAAGGTCAAGTTATCAGAAAGATGGGTGATTAGTAATGAAAATGGAAAAAATAAATGAAAATACAATTCGTGTTTTAGTTGAAGATGAAGATTTATCTAAAAGAGGTATTACTGTTTTAGATTTATTAGGTAATAGAACTCAAATTGAAGATTTCTTTTATAGTATTTTACGCGAAGTAGACACGGAACATGAATTTGAAAATAATGAAGCAGTTACCTTCCAGGTATTACCTAATCGAGATGGCTTGGAGTTATTTATCAGTCGTGGAAAGCCAGACGAGACGCAAAATCCGAAAGAAATAAACATTTCTGATTTATCTGAGAATGATGATCTAGGAAGCTTTATAAAAGATAGATTAGCTGAGCTTGAAGACAGTGACAATGACTCACAAGATACTGTTGGATCGGGTTATAAAAAATCTGCTCAAACAAGAATGTTTGAATTTGGGGACTTCGAAGATTTTATTCAATTAGCTAAAATTTTTAGACCAACAAATACACAAAGCAATTTATTTAAAGTCCAAAATAAATATTTTTTAGAACTAATTTTTGATAAAGATAATACAACAAAAGAAACAATCGAAAATGATATAGCTGTCGCATTAGAGTATGCACAGGTTGTCTCATCGACAGGACCATTTATGGAAGAACGTGGTAAAAAGATTATGTCATCTGACGCACTCTCTGAGGCAAGAAGATACTTTAAATAAACAAACTAATCGAAAAAGGTTAGTTTGTTTTTTTGCGTATTTAAATTGTAACAAGGGGTAATTTGAATGATATTTGCAAAACAAGAACACGTAGATGAGTTGGTATGCGCAATAAATTTTAAGCAAAACAATAAATATTTTTGTCCTGGTTGCGGAGAGCGTGTTGTCTTTAAAGAAGGCCCGCAAAAACAAGCTCATTTTGCTCATTTTAAAAAGTCATGTCATTTTTTTTCAGAAGGTGAAACGAAAATACATGTCACAGGGAAAAATTTAATTAAAATGTGGGCAGAAAAAAGACATAAAAGAGCAGATATTGAGCAATATTTGCCTAAACTAAAGCAACGACCGGATGTTTTAATAAATTTAAAAAATAGCCAGTTAGTCGTAGAGTACCAATGCAGTCCGTTGACGCTAAAAGATTTTAACAAAAGGACTGACGGTTATAAACAAAATGGGTATCGTATTTTTTGGATTCTAGGGATGAAACATCGTTTAAATAAAAAATTAACACAACAACAAGCAATGTTTATAAATTTCCATAAAAATATTGGTTATTTCTTAGTATTTATCGATACTGAGCGACAGTGTTTAATTTTAAATTATGAATTATGGTTTGAAAATTTATATGGTATTCGTTACTGCACAAAAGTATTTAATGATGTAACAGACTTAATGGTATTTATCAAAAATAATTGTAGGAATAAAACTTTGAATTTGTCACCAGCAGACTTGTTCCGTCAATTGACTAAGTTAGAGAAAAATTGTTATTATTTGAATCATTATTTAAAGCAACAGATTGATTTTTGCTACATGCAGCGATATTATTTTATGGGATTTCCGATATATTGCTTGAGTCAGACGCGTCTTCCGCCAATCTATCGACATGATGACTTTTTTTGGAGAATTCGAGTTATTTTAGATTTGCAAAAATATACCACTGATGTTATTTCGAAAAAAGAGCTTGAGTTATTATTTAACCTGCAACAAAAAATCACAAAAACTCTTTTTGAAATGCCACTTGTTGGTCATCTAGCAATTAAACAAGTTAATAATGCATATATTAAGGGTTTAATTAAAAATCATATTTTAATACCAATTAAAGAATCCGAAAATTATCGAATTGACAATCAGATTGTATGGTCCAGTGATATATCGCTAAAAATGGAAAATTTACAGTTGAGGCATACATTTATTTCAAATTTTGATTAAAAATATGTTATCTTATAGGAGTAAATAAACGATATTCGGAGGCTTTTTATGACAGTAGCTAAGCAATTACCAAAGCGTGAAGAGGTACCAGAAAATTTAACGTGGGATGTAGAAAAAATATATGGTTCAGATTCATTATTTGAAGAGGATTACAAAAAAATTGAAGAATCTGTAGTAACTATCGCTAACTTTAAAGGTACATTGAGTCAAGATAGTACAACAATGTTACGTGGATTAGAAGCTATTTTGGCGCTTGAACGGATGCTCGAAAAAGTATACGTGTATGCGAATTTAAAAAATGATCAAGATACAGAAAATTCAACATATCAAGCTTTAAATTCAAGGGCTGGCGCCTTGGCAGCTAAGGTATCGGCTGCTATTTCTTGGTTTGAACCTGAAATTATTGCGATACCAGAGGATACTTTAAAGCAATTTATGTCTGATAATCCTGATTTAAAAGGCTATCGTCATTTTTTTGATAGTTTATTATTGGAGAAGGATCATGTCCTTTCGCATGCTGAAGAAACGCTCTTAGCTGGAGCAGGGGATATATTTAGCGCCTCTTCTAAAACGTTTGAAATACTGAACAATGCTGATTTGAAATTTCCAGTTGTTCAAGACGAACAAGGTAATGATGTTCAATTATCACAAGGTATTTATGGGGTCCTTCTAGAATCAACTTCTAGAAGTGTTAGAGAACAGGCCTTTAAAAAATTATATGAAGTCTATGGTCAATTTCAAAACACACTAGCTTCAACACTTTCAAGCCATGTTAAAGTTCATAACTATAGTGCACAAGTTCGACATTATAAAAGTGCCAGAGATGCGTCATTATCAAATAATCAGATACCTGAAGTTGTCTACAATACACTAATTGAGCAGGTTAATAAGAATTTACCGTTGTTACACCGTTATGTTGCATTACGTAAGAAAATTTTAAAAGTTGAAAAATTACATTCATACGATTTATATACACCAATAACAGGCGAACCCGCACTAAGTTACACGTATGATGAAGCGAAAAGTGAGGCATTAAAAGCCTTAGATAAAATGGGACCTGATTATCTAAGTCATGTTCAAGAGGCATTTGATAACCGTTGGATTGATGTTGTTGAAAATCAAGGTAAAAGAAGTGGTGCCTATTCATCAGGTATGTATGATACAGCACCATATATGTTATTAAACTGGCAAAATAATGTAAATAATCTTTATACATTGGTACATGAAATGGGACATAGTATTCATAGTTACTATACGCATCATAATCAGCCTTATTTGTATGGTGATTATCCAATTTTTTTAGCAGAAATTGCGTCAACAACTAATGAAAATACGTTAACACATTATTTATTAAAGACTCAAACAGATCCTAAGGTTAGGGCATTTTTACTTAATTATTATTTAGACGGGTTTAAAGGAACTATCTTCCGTCAAACACAATTTGCAGAATTTGAACATTGGATTCATGAGGAAGACGCGGTTGGAAACCCACTAACGGCTGATAAACTGTCTAAATACTATGCTGATTTAAATCAAAAATATTATGGAGAGAGTTTAGAACGTGATCCAGAAATTGCAATGGAATGGTCAAGAATTCCGCATTTTTATTATAATTATTATGTCTATCAATATGCAACAGGGTTTGCTGCTGCAACCACTTTATCTGAGGGAATCACTAGTGGAAAACCTGATGCATTAGAAAACTATTTGAATTATTTGAAAGCTGGGAGTTCAGATTTTCCAGTTGATGTCATGAAAAAAGCAGGTGTAGATATGACTAAGTCAGCATATCTAGTTAACGCATTTGCTGTATTTGAAGCAAGATTGAATGAATTAGAGGCATTATTACCTCAAATCTTAGAGAAATAAAAAATACGTAACTTAGTTAAAAAACTAAGCTACGTATTTTTATTTTATAAAACGTATAGTTGGTTTTGAGGGTTAATTGCTTGATGTAAGTCATTTTGAATATTAAAATCACCAGCACAAACTTTCGAAATATCTACTAAATCAGCATCTGGGAAGGATACACCACAGTCTAGACCATCAATATTATTAATGACGATTGTGGGATGCATTGTAACGTTCATATCATTGGCAATTTTTTGATCATTTTTAAATGATTTTTTTGCTAACACTGAATGTCTATCTTCATTAAACATTTCCCAGTTTAAGTTAACTTCTTTAGCAACTCGTTGAATGAGCTCTTCTGAGTAACAAGTGCTATCTTGAACTAAAGCCGCTTGAATTGCCATTAAGAAATCACGTCCACGTTTTTTTCCTTGAAAAAGAGCTGCTTTATAATCTAAAGCGGCTTGGTAAATTGACCCAGATAACACATTTCGAAGCGCTAAGTTACGTGTATCAAGATTTTTTTCAATCATGACATTGTGCACTGTTTGGATGTTTAACATGGGTACAAATTGGAATGAGATTTTTTGGGGAGATAGACGAATAAAGTCTAAAACCTTTTGTTCAGATTTGAAGCATTTTGTACCTAATGGGTTGACAAATAAATAAATTTCTAGCAAGAGTACTCCTCCAATTATAGTGATTAGATTTAAAATCGTGTGGGGTTTGATTTCATTTCTGTTTTAATAACTATTACCACTTTACCAAATTTTTTTTTTTTTTCAATTATTAACACTTAATTAATAACAGATATTATTAAAATTACTTGTTTTTTGAAAGATTTGGTAACATTGTGAGGTTAATTCGGAACTGAATCACTAATTTATGCTAAAATGAGATGAGTAAATTGAATAATAGAATAGAGTGATAAAATGGTAGAAGATTGGAAATATTTCTTTAGACCCTATGAACAGGCCGTTTCAGAAATGAAAATAAAAATGCGTGGTTTAAGAAAACAGTTCACGGGTATTGGTCAACATTCGCCAATTGAATTTGTGACAAGTCGGGTTAAATCAGTTGATAGTATTTTAGAGAAAATTGAACGACGTCAAATTTCTGAAGAACGTTTAGAAACTGACATGCAAGATATTGCGGGTATTCGCATTATGTGCCAATTTGTTGATGATATTTATCAGGTTGTTGACTTATTACGTTCTCGAAATGATATGACCGTTGTAGAAGAACGTGACTACATTACTAATAAAAAAGCGAGCGGTTATCGCTCATATCATATTGTACTTAAGTACCCGGTTCAAATGATAAATGGAGAAAAAAATGTACTTGTTGAAATTCAAATTCGCACGTTAGCTATGAATTTTTGGGCAACGATTGAGCACTCTTTAAATTATAAATATCAAGGAGAATTTCCTAGCCAATTAAATGCACGGCTCGAACGGGCAGCAGAGGCTGCGTTTAAATTAGACACTGAAATGTCCGAAATTAGAGAAGAGATTCAAGAAGCGCAGCATTTATTTTATGGTAAGGGTTTAAACAAAAAATAAACATTAGGTATCATGGGCGTCAGGAAAAGAGGGTTACGAATGAAAGTTGCTATTTTCGAAAATGATGGGGAAAAATCGCAAAAAGTTGGTAAAGAACTGTATCAAAAACTAACGGATGCACATATCGTAATTGATAATAGTCATCCTGAAATTGTGATTACGGTTGGTGGGGATGGAACTTTGCTTTCTGCTTTCAAACATTACCAAGATAACCTTGAAAACATTAGATTTGTTGGCGTACATACAGGGCATTTAGGTTTTTATACGGATTGGCGAGATGATGAAATTTCAGATTTAGTTACTAGTCTCCAATCAGATAATAAACAATCAATTAATTATCCATTATTAGATGTTAAAGTTGATTATTTTGATGCAGAATCAGAAAGATTTCTTGCATTAAATGAATCAACCTTAAAAAGGATTAACAATACAATGGTAACGGATGTTTATATTGGTGATCAGTTATTTGAAAAGTTTCGTGGAGATGGTTTGTGCATTTCTACGCCTACTGGATCTACTGCCTATAATAAATCGGTTGGTGGAGCGGTTATTCATCCCGAACTCGAGTCAATACAAATGGCAGAAATTGCGTCTATTAACAATCGTGTGTTTAGGACGCTAAGCTCACCAGTTATTGTGGCTTCAAATGATTGGATTACACTGAAACCAACACAAAGCAGTGACTTTGTTTTTAGTATAGACCAAGAAATCTATCATAATCGGCAAATTAAGGCAATTAAATATAAAATAGCGAAGGAACACATTTGTTTTGCCAAATATCGACATAATAATTTCTGGAAACGTGTAAATGAGGCGTTTATTGGTAGTGATTATGCAGATTGATTGGCAGTATACAGGGACGTCTCCTCAAAAAGTGAAGACTTTTCTGAAAAATGAAGGTGTATCTAGGCGATTACTTGCAACGCTTAAGTATTGTGGTGGTAAGCTATTAGTCAACGATAACGAGCAGTGGGCAATTGACTTCATTCAAACAAATGATAAAGTGAGTATTGTTCTACCAGCTGAGAAAAATAAAAATGAATTAAAAAAATCGTTTGTACCAATTGATATCGTTTTTGAAGATCGCGATTTTTTAATTATTAATAAACCAGCACATGTTGCCTCAATTCCTTCATATTTACATCCGGAGGATACCTTGATTAATCGTGTCGCAGGCTATTATCAAAATCGACATTTAAATGATTTTATTCCACATATTGCGACGCGACTTGATCGTGATACGAGTGGGTTAGTATTGTTTGCTAAACATCGATTTGCTCACGCTTTATTGGATCAACAGTTACAAAATCATCTAATTAAAAAGTACTATACAGCATTTGTCGAAGGACAGATTGAAACTCCGCATGGGACAATTGATGAGCCAATTATGCGTGATCCAGAATCATTCATTAAGAGGCAGGTTGGCCATGGGGAAGGTAGTCAAGTAGCTTTAACTGAGTATTGGTTAGAGAAATCTGTAAAAGGTATTAGTCAATATAAAATCCAATTACATACGGGGAGAACACATCAAATTCGTGTTCATTTTGCATCCACAGGGCATCCCTTAGTTGGTGATACATTGTATGGTGGGCATATAATTATGCCAATGCAACGCCAAGCGCTACACTGTAGTGAAATTGAGTTTTATCAACCATTTACACATGAACAGATAAATGTTCAGAGTCACCTTGCATCGGATATGCAAAAATTTATAAATAAAAAATAAACGAGGTATTCATCATGGTGGATACAGAAAAATATAACCAAATAAAAACTGAAGAAATTATTGATTCGCTTGAAAAGAATCAACAATATAATTTTCACAATGAATTTACAGATTTGCATGTTTATGAGCAAGCTGAGATTTTTTCAGTGCTTAATAAAGAGCAACGCCAAAAGGTGTATCAGTACCTGACGCCTAAGGAATTGAGTGACACATTTGATGCCGCTGAAGATGATCCGGAAGATGTTGTTAAATATTTTGATGAAATGTCTCTAAAGTATGTGGCTGAGTTATTAGATAATATGTACACTGATAATGAGGTTGACCTGTTGGGACAACTGGATCAGCATAAATTAGCGAGATATTTAGGTCTGATGGATAAAGATAAGGCCTATGAAATAAAAAGTCTGCTGCATTATGAAGATAAGACAGCTGGTGCTATTATGTCAACTGATTTTGCCTCAATAACCTCAGATCAAACAGTGAGTTCTGCAATGCGTACTTTAAGAGAAGAAGCAAGTGATGCGGAAACAATTTACTATGATTATGTTATTAATAATGATCAGCGTTTGATGGGGATTGTAACATTACGTAATTTATTAATGAGTAATGAGAAGGCGTTAATTGGAGATATCATGACGACACCAGTTATGTCTGTTAAAGCTGATGACGATCAAGCAGACGTTGCCAAGATGATTCGGGATTATAACTTTTTAGCAATGCCAGTTACAAATTATGATGAACAATTAATTGGTGTGATTACTGTTGATGATATTATTGATGTTATTGATGAAGAATCGGCTGAGGATTACTCTGGTTTGGCCGGTGTCGATACTGAAGATCAAACAGAAAATCCATTTAAAGCAGCATCAAAACGTTTGCCATGGTTGATAACGTTATTATTTTTAGGTATGTCAACGGCAAGTTTAGTTAGTCATTTTGAAGGGTTACTGAGTGAAGCAAGTATTTTAGCTGTCTTCATTTCATTGATTACAGGAACGGCCGGTAATGCCGGAACACAAAGTTTAGCTGTTGCTGTTCGACGCCTAGCTGTAAAAGATGACAATGAACAAAGTGTGCTTAGACTAATTATAAGTGAAGTTTTCACTGGATTAGTAATTGGGGTTGTAACGGGTATTTCCGTCACTTTAATTGTCGGACTCTGGAAGGGTAACTTTGTTCTCGGGATGGTGATAGGACTTGCAATGATGTGCGCTATTACGGTGGCAAATTTAGCGGGTAGTTTTATACCAATTTTAATGGATAAAATTGGTGTTGATCCAGCAGTTGCATCAGGGCCATTTATTTCGACATTGAGTGATTTAACTTCTGTGTTAATTTATTTTAGTATTGCACAAGTATTCTTAAAATTTTTTATTGCGACTTAAAGAAAAACTTAAAAAGGTTCCAACAACTTCAGATTGAGTGATGTAATAATCCCTTTATGGTTGTCAGATGAAATAATATAATTTCATCCGATAATCATGGAGGGATTTTTGTATGTCC
>NZ_JBXAXV010000008.1:0-32731 GCF_056781955.1 Dellaglioa sp. CoH-57-MRSF-20 | reverse complement strand
AAGCCTAGTAATATTGACGGAGTTTTGATTAATATCAACCCCAAACAAATTGTGTTCAATGATATCCAGCTTCGTCTTAAATAACGTTTCTTGGATTGCCTGACGCATTTCAGATCCACGACTATAGGTAAAGTATGTTTCGTCATCACGCATAACTACGACTAACTCATCATTTTCAATTTCGATATTGACATCCATCCGAATTTCTGCCGGAAGAAGGCGTAACCTAGCCCGTAACTTTACTAAGTAATTCAAGGCGGACACCAAGAAGTGACCTGAGCCAACTGCTGGGTCCACCACCTTAAAATTCCGAAGTACACTAAGGACCTTTTCTTTGTTTTCCGGAGTGACTTCAGCAATATCAGCGATTGAATTTACTTTAAATCCGTCAGCCCTAAACTTATCAATAATTGACCTGTCTATTGCCTTCCGAACCATAAACGATGTTACGAATCCGGGGGTATAGAAGGAACCATCCTTGTATCCATTAATTTTTTCGAAAATCAAACCCAACACGGACGCATTGATTAATCTTTCATTATTCACAGATTTACCATCTGTGTTAAACGCATACGAATCAAGAAACGTTAGAAGATATCTTAACGTTGGCAACTTTTTCGTACCCTTTGTCACACGGTCGAGCAAAACTGACCGGCTTCGCAGAGATAATTCTTCATCATCCGATAAATCCGAAGGCTTGATTAACAACGTAGATTCTGTAACTGATTTCTCAAAAAGCGACGAATTTAAATATGGAACATACTCATATTTCTTCGCTAAACTTCCGCGCTGATCAACAGGCTTTGCTAGTACACCAAAAAACAATTCATTTAATCGATTGAAGTTGCTGAGGTTTTCATTCGACATGAACTTATACTTGATATCATCGTTGTTGAATTTCATCAATTGACCTTCTAGTAACTTCAAGAATAAGATTCGATTCACCCACGTCGATACAATGTTGACTGTATAATCAAACTTTTGTTCTTCATCATCAAAACGATAATCAGAAGAATCAAATGCCTTGTAAACCAATTCCGTCAAAGAACCTGATTGACGATCCGATTCGGGCAATCGTTCAATTCCCTTATCATCCTTTCGATCTCTTAACCCTATTATATATAGCAATTCGTCATAGAACTTCTGATCCAATACGTTTGAGTCAGACACAAATGACCTCTTCATTAACGTTTCAGGAGCAAGCATTCTTATGAATCGTCGAGCTCTGGTTTCGTTTATTTCGCCATTCTGTTGAAATAGATTATTTACATTTAAATGAACATATTCCAATTCGTCTTTGTGTTTCTCCACAAACGGTGCTGCAATATTGGTGTAAAAATCAGATGTAGTTACGTCTAACGTTGCTTGTTCAACTTGAGATTCGAAATAATTATTCACAAAATGCTTGTTCTTCGCAAAAATCTTATTGAATAAAGCAGCGTCAAAAATAAACCAATCAACTCCATCCGTGACAATTAAATAGGTCATCCGAGTATTGCTTGCACCAAATCTTTCTCTCATAAAATAGAGAATTAGCTCATGCAAAGCTTTTCGATTTATATGCGACTCAGAAATCATGTCTGGTGATCTTAATTTTTTCGTTTCTAACAATACATAATTAACACTTTCTTTCGAGATTACTAGATCTATCCGTCCTTCAGCGTTTACCTTAAATCCTTCTTGTTGAAAACCGAGACCTCTTAAAAAATCTCGAATATATCCTTTGTTGGTTTCTTCTGTATTTTCATCATTAATTTCAGTAATCAAATCTTTCAGCAAATTAGCTATTTCCGCTTTACGATTATCTCCGAGCGGTAGCCGATAAAACATTTTATTGATGACATTTTCAGGCTTTAATGCAACTGGCATTTTTATATCCTCACTTCCAAGTATGTTACTTTTAGTATAATCATGTTATTTTGTGCTTATAGACCACAGTATGTAGGGAACTCTGCATACCCATGATTAAACCGTCTGCTTTAGTTGTCTTTTTACTATCGTATTATATTAATTTCTTCGAAAAAAACGCCACCACTTTTTAGGTTTAGGTTGTGACTCCGGGGTGCTATTTTCAGGTTCCGGTTGTTTGTCTGGCGTCACTTCTTTTTCACCATCATCATACGGTGCCATCGTTAAGGCTTTCAAGTCCTTAATTTCTGCCTTGTATTCTTCGAGCAGTTGTTTGTCCTGTAAGGCTAGCCGTTGTTGCTGATCTAGTAGATTTTGTGTCTGATTCTGAATTTCGACTAGACTTTTTATCTGTTCATCTTTGATAGATAACTGACCGTCTTTTTTAATCAGTTGTTCTTTCAGATAATTGATTTGTTCAGACTTTTCATTAAGCAACTTGTTTTTTTCAGTATCTAATCCACTATCTAATTCGCGTCCGTTTTGGATACCTAAACTATCTAATTCAGACACTTTAGAGTAACCCATGTTTGATTTTATCTTTGATATTGCAGATTTACCAAGGTATATAGTGCCATCCAATCTTTGTATCGAATCAGTATCTAATTTAGACACCTGGTAGTGTATTTTCTTTTTTGAGACTCCCAGCTCCTCAGCAAGTTCTCGAATTGTTTTTAAATTTTCACTCATGATCTATATCCTGCCTTTTAACGATTGGTAGATACTGTTCAATCGATTTTTTAAGATACTTAGCAATATTCTTTTTAGAATAGTCATCTTGTTTATCTCGGATATATGCTAAGTGCTCTTTGACACCGTTTACTCCTCGTAAATTTTTTAATTCGTCATATAGGGGATAAACATTTTTTTGTAAGCCTGCTAAGATTTTTTTATCCATGAGATCCAAATATGATAATAAAAAGTGTTCCATAAGTAGCTTTGTATATGGACTGTCCATTGCCTGCAAAACTAATTCATTTTCACTTTCTTCTTGCCTTATCTTTCCATCAATATAATCTCGATCACCTAATTTATAACTACTATCATCTGCGACTTGTTTTTTTGTAATATGAAAGACAATGCTATCAATACTACGTCCTTTTTTTACTTTTTCATACGTGACATTAAAAGAAGTGTATGAGTTAATTTCATCAAGTCCTGCTTTTAACACTCTTTTTTCAAAATTATCAATTCTTTGATAGTCTTTTACAGTATCCGTCATTTCTCGTAAATCTCGCATACCAATAGTTGGATTGCGATAATTTTCAACTTGTTCTTCTCGCCGTCCACCCTTAACACTGTAATGCTCATACTGATTGTAGTTCATTGATAGCCAACGATATAAAATAACAGCATACTTACTATTTAATTCTGAAATATCTGACAAAGCATGTTGCGTAAAATTAGTTTTGAGATTAATTAAGTAAGGCATGATTTCAGGACTAAATCGGATTAATACCTCATCATGATAGTCCGTCCATTCTACATACGGGATTGGCACAATACTAACAAACTTAAAACCTTTATCTTGTTCTTTTTTAATCTGAAAAAATGCTTGTTTTTGCATCTTTTCAATCACTTCTTTAAAGCGACTATGCTTGTCATTATCATCTACCTTAAAAAAGGCAAATAATTCTTTCTTTGATAGATACACGGTCTGATCTTGAGGGGGATTGTCTGTATCAATTAAAGAAACAGCTAATTCAAACATTTTCAGTGGGGTTTTATCCATTTTGGCAATCGATGTAATGAGGCTATTATGTTCAACTACTTTTCGTTTTGATAAGTCATTCAAGGTCTGTACCTGCCTTGTTTTGGATTCTGGTATAATAGACATATAGATACGCTCCTTTGCGTGTTTGGATTAAGCATGAAGAAAGTCTGTCCAAAGATAATTTCTTCATGCTTTTATTATGCATTTTTATTACTACAAAATCAAAATAAAAGTAGGGGTATACACAGTTTTTTGTAGGGGTATACACAGTTTTTTGTAGGGGTATACACAGTTTTTTGTAGGGGTATAACTCTGAAAATCCTTGATAAAACACACTTTCTAACCGCGCAAAAGAACAAAAGATTAAAATATAAAAGATAAACTTATAATAGGCTCCGCCTTTTTATTGATTCAATAAAATAAAAAACAAAAAGAACACCGTTGTACATAAATTTTGTACGTGGTGTTCTTTTTGTGTTGAATCATTTCAAATGCCGGCTACCTAGTTATCTAACATAGATTGCCACTTATTAAGCCAATAGTGCCATTTTAAAGTGGTTAATGATTATTTATACGTTGCGTGGTTAAAAACGCTTAGAACGGCAAATAAACCGTTTAAACGTTAAAGACTTGGTCCTTTAAAAATATCACGCGTTAATTCAATGATTCGATTAATTAATGCTTTAACTTGTTCGATACCGCGATCTAATCTAGTTGGCGCTATTTTGGTGTCTGGATCTTCTCTAGCTGTCGTCAAGGTTTTTAACCATGACTGAGCCGCTTTCTTATTTTTAGTGATTTCTTCATGATCCAGCTTATAAAGAACATACCGAGCCTCCACATCAGTATGCGATAGTTTGTCGACACCATAATCATTTTTAAGCATATCGCGCATAGCATAATCCAGCTGTTGCTGTTCTCTGTGCCGCTTCTGAAGCGCTTGATGCGTTTCTTTTAGGTTTTGATAGTCTGCTTGGACGTCTGCTAATTGCGCTTTGACTTGTCTTAACGTTTGTTTGAGTTCTTGCGTTTCATGCTTGCTTTGTAGGGTGGCTTTCTTCATCGTGGCTAACACGCTTTTAAAGCGATCTAAGTCATCTGGTTTAAGCACCGTCTTACCAAAAAGGTTTTTAGATAAGGCTTGTTTAAAATCATCAATTTGTTTTTCGGCTAAGTCAACTTCCGTTAAGGCTTGATCCGTGATTTTAAGTACGGCCTGTTTAGCCCTAATATTTTCTTCAACGTCAGCTAGTTCCGTTTTTAAAGCGTTGAACTGATCATTGTATTTTTTGATTTCAGCGACATTCTCAAACGGTAAGGTTTTGTGATTTAAAATCCCTTGTTCATAAAATGGCAGCACTTTTTTTAAATCTTGATCTAAATCCTCATGAAAGGTTTGCAAATCCTGCCGCGTTAGCACTTCTTTAGCGGATACTTTATCACGTGACTTTTTATCATCAAAAACCACTGGGACAAAGGCATAGTGCAAGTGAGGGGTTGTCTCGTCATAATGCACGACAGCGGCCACGGCATTTTCTTGACCATAACGGTCATTTAGAAATGCTGTGGTTGCTTCAAAAAAGGCGCTCTGTTGCTCGTAGGACGCTTCTGCGAGTTCTTCAGGTAAAGTGACAATCCAAGTCGCTAACGCCTTTACATCGTCTCTTTTCATGCAATAAACGTCATTTAAACGCGCATTGAAGCGTGAAAGCATATCAGAACCATCAGCCATGAGCTCCTGATTCAGATAGGTTTTCGACACATCAATTTCTTTGTTAGTGTGATGGACAGTTTTACGTTCAAAATGGACCGCTAAACCAGGGACTGCGCCACGCGTATTTTTCTTTAAATGTGCCATCAAAAATGCCTCCTCGAAAAAGATTTTCCAAGACCAGTATAACACCGTTAAAAATCTGGTATAGCCTGTTATACCAAAATGCTATTTTGGACAGGCTCTGCGAGGCGAGTCATCGACAAGCGCTGACCGTAGCGTTTCCCCTTCCTGCTGGGGAAACTGCTATTTTACAGCGCCTATTATCCGGCTTGTAAAACCTCCGGCGGGTCACGCCATGACGGGGCAATCTATCATTGCATGATCACCTTCAGCGGGAGCATGTCATGCAGAACGCTACCCGCGCAGGGCAAGCTGGTGTCAGCTTAACCACATTAAAATAATCTGTAAACGTAAGTGTATAATAACAAAAAAATTGTAGTGGACTATCGCAATTAATAGGTGTTATACAATAAAAGCAAACAAAAAGGCACCCTTAAGGTGCCCACATTATTTTAACGATCATTAAGATCATCAAAATAACGTTTAATTGCGAACGTCACAACAGCAACACAGATTGCGTTGAACAATTGTGTGAGTTCTTGAAAAAAGTAAATCATGGAGTCTAAACCTCCTTGCCGTTGCAGTTATAGTAGGAAACAACAGCTTTTTAAGTATATCATGTTTTGAAATACCAATAATATAATGTTATAATGCTAATAGAAGAAAGTACATGGAGACTAACCTCTCTAGTAAAAAGGGCTAGTGCGTAGGAACACCAGCTCTTTTTGTTTGTCTTTTTTTGAAGCAAGTTTCCTTTCAGGGCAAGACAGTGTATAATTATAAACAATAATTGCCATGAAACAGCTCTGCTGTTTCAAAGGCTTGCGCCAGTGCGCTGGGCAAGCCTGGTGGCCCATTTTAAAATCCAGTGACGCCAACAATAACCTGGCTAACCTGTCATTTTTCACAATTAAAGACGCTTCAAAAAATTTCTTTAACCCCCAAATCACTAATAGGGGGGTTAAATTTACAAAAAAGCCAACAGGCAAACAACCCTCATGCTTACGGGGCGTAGGGTTACAGCGAAATAATATTCGTGTATAAATTGATGTAATAATGAAATTTTGATAATAAAAATTGGCCATTAAATGGCATTTTTTATTAGATAAATCATTTTAAAGGTTCTATCACGCGGTTTGTGATTAAGGAGGCATATATGACCTATAATGCGATCAAAGGACGCTTTACGCGCGTGGCGCCCGATAAAACAATCTTGTATGGCGAGAAATCCTATACGTTTGCCCTAACACCAGAACAAAGTGACCAGGTTGACCAGGCTGTTTATGCGGTTGTCCTGGCCAAAAATTATAAAACGACCTCTTTCTCGATTGATGAGAAGTTAACCTTGTCTGACGAAGAAGTCGCCCAACACAAGTTGGTGGTCCGTTTACGCCTCCGCAAAAAGCACAAACAGCCGTCTCATAAACCGCTCACGGACTAAAATTTCACAAATGACAAAAGCCTTGTTGCTGGGATTGTGAGAGGTAGACCAATTAATTTGAGCCAGATTCACAAGACGTGATCACAGAAAAAGCGCCAAACCCTATTTATTTCAGGTTTGGCGCTTTTTAGTTTAGATAAGCGACATTATGTTAAGCAGCTATACCACTTGCTGCTTAACATAATGCAAAATTAAACAAAGTAAAGCGCTCAATCCGTGTGGTTGTGGGCTCTTTATTTTACAACTTTGTGAAATGAAATTGGTATAGGTCAAGTAACAATACGAAACCTTGATTTAATAGGATTCTTCTTTTAGAAAAGTTAGTGAAATTTCATATGTATTTTTCCTCAAATTAGTTGACTTAGTGGGTCACCCCTGCTTGATTGAGAGGTTGGTTGAGCGGTGAATGGCAAAGTTGTACCCTAGTCACGAGCAAATTTTAAATAAAAAAATAAGCGTCGCACTAGAGTACAACTCAACTATTTACTTGACCGATCGGCCGTCTCACGTATTTAGTTAACCTCGTAGCTGTTGTCTTTCGACAAACTAACCACCCTATTAATTACTGCCCTAATAGCGTTGTGATTAGTTACCGTGCTCGTAAGCACCAGTAAACCGCCCTGACCCTTATTGGTGGTCACCACCATTCATCACCCACAATACGAGGCCGTTGCTTATGTGATATAGCCAGTTGTTATTGCGGTCGCACTGGCAAACGTGTCTATTTAGTTTGGACTTTATCCATGCAGGTTGGCTTCTACATTGTCAAAATTCGCCACACATGCTACAATACAGTTAATTTGATTAAACTGTTTAGTTACGCCCGACTGCAATCGGGGGTGGCTTTTTTTATATTAAATTTTGATTGCATCTCACAATTTGTGAGGTGCTTTTTTGTTTAATGTAATTATAATTGTTTTATTGCTATAATGTCAACATTTTTTTAAATAGCACTACGTAGTGCTATAGTCCTGTAGTGCTAGAACTAGATAGTGCAATAGTTTCGTAGTGCAATAGTGCAACGGCTACAGCACTATTGCACTACTGCACTATCTAGTTCTGTAGTGCGTTGATATATCAGCTTTTCCAACCAATTTACTATCTAATTGCTAGAACTACAGAACTATTGCACTATTGAACTACTTAGTTCCGTAGTACTAGAACTAGATAGTGCTAGCACTATTGCACTACAGAACTATTGCACTAGACTTATTGACAGTAGGAACTACATAGTGCTACTATTAAAAAAACGGAGGTGCATAACATATGACCCAAATAATAACCTTTGGCAATTTCAAAGGTGGAGTAGGTAAAACTAGTAATTCGACTATGGTAGCCCTTGAATTAAGCAATCGCGGCTATCAAACGTTATTAGTAGACCTTGACCCTCAAGGAAATGCCACAAACTTATACCTAAAAACTAAGCTAAATATCAGCAATGAAGTAGGGCATTTTAAAAAAACATTGATGGCCAGCATAGAAGACGGTGACTTATCAAATTCATTAATTAATATTAAAGAGCATCTAGATTTGCTGGCGTCTGCACCTGATTTTGCATTATATCCGCGATATATGGAAAAACACCATGAATATTTAGATAGGGTTACAGCCTTTAACACATTGCTTAATCCTTTAAAGGAAAAATATGATTATATTATCATTGATATTCCACCTACAATAAGTCTCATTACTGATAGTGCACTGTATGCATCTGATTATTGCTTAATTATTATGCAAACTCATGAACATAGTTTTGAGGGTGCAGAAGCGTTTATTAAATATATTCAAGATGAAATAGTTAATGAATACAAAGCACCTAGGCTGGAGTTGGTGGGCATATTAGCCGTATTACTCCAAGCAGGCGCACCTGTTGATGAAGCTACAGTTTCTAATGCTATTTCAGAATTTGGTGAAGATAACATATTTAAAAATAAAATTCATTCAATGCAAAGACTCAAACGGTATGGAATTACTGGAATTACATTCGGTTCCAAATTCGACAAGAGGGTTTTTGATGTATACAAAAACGTAACTGATGAATTGCTATCAAGAATTGAGGTGATTGAGCATGGCTAATTCATTAATTCGATCCAATAGAAATAATACAGAAAGTAGTATTCCCAAGCCTGAAAAGCAAGCTAAAGCATCAGATTTCGTGAATCCCGCAAAAGATAAACCAACTAATAAAGAAATTAGTTCCGTAACGTTCAACACCAATCTTAAAATTAGCAACCATACTAGAAATAAACTTCAAGCAATGTCAATGATTGGATATGCAGAAAATCAACGTTTGTCTGTCGAAACGGCCATACATTCTTTCTACGAGCAGTTATCTATTAACGAACAAAAAGAATTTGATTTGCAAGTTTCCACTTTGGAATCACGCGATGTAAAAATGAAAAGCAAAAAATAATCACTCTTTATTATAAGGCAGATTGCAAGAAATAACTTGAACAAATTTAGTAACGCAGATTACGCAAAAAGATCTCAATCGGTGTTCGCCAATTTAAACATTTGAGTGGTCGGGAATTCAAATACCAGTTAATTTGAATCAATTCATCATCGGTAATCTCATCAATCGGTTGACCTTTGGGAATGAAGCGGCGTAGTACTCGGTTGCGATTTTCATTACTGCCTCGTTCATGTGGCGAATAAGCGTGCGCAAAGTACAGCGGAACACCGGCCTGTTCTTCAATCAAATTGTAGTTGGCGAATTCTTTCCCATCGTCAACAGTAAGGGTCTTGAGATTATCTCCTAACTGGTTAGCCAATTCTAAAATAGCCTTGGTCATTGAAGTACTATCTCGTCCATTAAGCCGTTTAACGATGGTAAGCCGACTCTTACGCTCGACAAACGTAGCTACTGCTTGACCTTTACGTTTTCCAGATAAAACTGTATCAGCTTCGAAGTGACCTGAAGTATTACGATCAGAAATTTCAGCTGGACGATCTTCGATGGAACGTCCATGACTAAAACTACCACGGGGTTCTTTAGATGGTTTTGTAGGCAATTCTAACTACATGAGCCACTTGTTCAATTGACCATTTTTGGATCTTGATTTTTTCTTCAATCAATCGCTTTAGGTTAGTCGTTAAGATGGTTTTACGACCACGATGACTAAGTTTAACTTCATGGTCAGTTTGAGCCCTAACTGCGTTATACTCACCAGCTAAGTGATGAACCTCATTAAAGATAGTGGTTTTACTAAAGCCTAAATAATCGGCAATATATTGAAGTGAGTGTTTTTCATGATGAAGTGTTTCGATGACAACGCGGTCTTCAAATGATAAAATAGTGGTGCCCATAAAGGTCCTTCTTTCTAGTGGAATGTTGTGGTGACACCATTAAAGACCTTTATGGGTTTTTCTGTCCACTAATATGTTCAACTTAAATTTTACAATCTACCTATGTAAAAATTCCTTCCTTTTGAGAGATGATTTATTCATTATACCCTCTCTTAAAAGTTGTCTCAGGAATCAGCTTACATCCAATATTTTATGATGTTCCTTTAGATACAGTTTTAAGTTGGGAATCTAGTCTTAATTACTTCGGCACAGTTTATGGATCTCTTTTAGGTTTTTTAGGTGTTATTATCACAATTTTGTATACACAAAATCAAGTCGCTAAACAAAAAAAGGAAGCCGATTTGATTAGAGTGAATGATAATGCGATATCTGTAATGCCATATATGCATATCAAATTTATAGGGAGTGCTAATTTTACAAGTTATAAACATTACGATTTAGAACTGAATGCCAGCGAGGGGGAGAACGCTGATCAAACAATCTATATGCATTACAAGGTTACTAATAAAGGAAAAGGAGCCGCTACAGAATTATATTTATTTACCCCAAACGACTCTGATACAGAATTCAACCAACTGATTTCCTATGACCAAAGCCACATAGATTTTATAGATATAAGCGAGGAAAAAGAACTTAGAATAAAAATAAATGCTCCTATGTCAATAAATGGCACATCTTTTTCTAAACACTCGTTCTAATTCTGTCGGAATTAAACCAGCTGATGTAATTTGAGGTTCGGATTACCAAGTCCTCAAAATTGTAAATAATTTAAAATATCCTTTTTCATGATCTTTCACCTGTCTTAGATTTTAGAAGTATCACTTGGTTTCTCAATTAACTTAAACCGTCGCTGCTGCGTGCGTTTACTAATCCCCGTTTTTCGTTCAATCATCTTGTAGGTCATGCCTTGTTTTCGCAGCTCATAAGCAAATCTGATTTGTTCATCAGAATACGTTTTCGGTCGCCCTTCCCGAAACAACGGATCATGTTGCTTGGCATACAATTTACCTTCTTGTGTGCGCGTGACAATCATATCGCGTTCAAACTGCGCAAAGGCGCTAAATATTGTAAAGACTAATTGGCCAGTCGGCGTATTGTCAATTAAGCCCATATTCAAAATGTTGACTTTGACATTTTCTTTAAACAACTCTTGGATAATGGCTAATGCCTCGCGCGTGTTCCGCGCAAACCGATCCAGCTTAGTGACAATCAAAGTATCACCTGTTTTTAGAGTGCGCAACAGTTTTTGAAACTCCGGTCGTTCAGTAGTTGTGCCGGTAAACTTTTCCTGAAAGATTTTTCCTGCTCCTGCCAATTTTAGTAACTCAATTTGATTTGCTAATTTTTGATCAGTGGTACTGACCCGCGCATAGCCATATTTCATCTTTTTATCTCCTTACTTATGTCATTAAGTAATGACACGGTTCTAACCCTTTAATTATACAGTATCAAAAAAGAGGCCACAACTGTTAAGTTGTGACCTGAATGAAAGGCTTTAATTATTATATTCGACTTTCGTGAATGCCATCATATCCTTCTGCTTTAACAACATCTATAGTGGAATGACGTTATCAGAATATTCGTGTATTAACTGTTTACCCGTTAATCATTGCTGAACCCGTAAAGCCAGTGTTTTAGAGCATTAATTGGATCAGTAACATCGCACATTGTTCTATCAAACACCTCTACTGAATGCATATCTTTCTTCACGTTTCTGAAATGCACGTTTTCCACCCTCTAAGACTTCGCAAATTTCGGTTTGCATAGCTGGATTTTCGATAGGGCCTTGTCTATATTTAAATTTTCGTCCTTTACTTGTTTTGGAATCCATCTCTTCTGAAGCTAAAGTCACACATTCACTGTCTCCGCCAACCAAAACGTTTGCATTGTGAGTAACGACAAATAGCTGTCGGTGTTGTTTCTGTTGCCTTAAATAAGAAACGAGTTCATCATAGATAGCCTTATTATCAAGCTCATCTTCAGGCTGATCGATCAAAAATGGCTTATCATCCTTGTCCAAACTTAGTTGCATCATTAACAAGATAAATGCCTGCTTACCCCCGATACTCTAAACAGGGGGATTAAATACAACGCCTGTGCCTGAGCACGGGGTATAAGGATTAGCATGACGGCGCTTACATAAAAATTAACTGTTACTGACATAGAATGGATGTAACCGTTGTTGGCTCCTATGATGTAATTACGGACAACTTGTTCACTATAATTATTTCAAAGGAGTCTTTTATTATGACCATTAAATATTCGAATCGATACTCGCCTGAGTTTAAGTCATCTATCATGTTACTACACAAAAACAACCGCTCAGCTGATTTCTTAGCTAAGGAATACAACGTTAGTGTCTCCACCGTTACTAAATGGATGAATCAGGCTGATCCCAATAATTCCAAGGTCCCTTCGGATCATGAGTGAGCCCTAATCGAGGAGAATCGACGACTTAGGGAGGAACTCGATATTTTAAAACGAGCGGCATGCTATTGACAAAAAAAGAATGGTGAGAGAGCGAACGGTCATCTTAGAAATGATTTAGGCTAGTTTACAAGCCCAGCACCGCATTCCTCATATTTTAAAAACGCTAAAGTTTTCCAGTTCAACGTATGATGGTTATTGTCATTGGTAACCCAGCAAAACTTCTCGTCGGAGTCAATTAGTCAAGCAACAGTTACTAGCTATTTGGCTTAAATATCCAATGTATGATGGTAAATTACAAATTTAATCTGATTTTTTTGGCAAATTGGTCAACATAACTTGGTAAAGTGTTTGTCAGTTGGGTACTTTAAGCGGTCTCTGATTAATTTGTAGTAACGTAGTTGTTAAATCTTGAGTACCAATGTGTTCAAAACAATTCTATTTAGGGTAAAAATAACGTAAGTTCTGATTAAATCGTTCATTACTGCCGCGTTCAGCCGGCGTGTAAGCATGGCAGTAATAGGTCTAAATACCGTATTGTGATTCAAATGATATTAGATTGCTAAACTCAGTGCCGCAAGGTAGATTGTAAAATCAATCCGAAGGAAGTTTGAACAAAAACTATTTTTTAAGTTGCTCAAGCCTATTCGACCTTCACTCTTATTACATGTATAGAGCCTACTATTCATTAGAGAATAGGCCATCAGCATAACTGGCACATATAAATCAACTGTTAACCAGTCAATAGTTTTGGCGACTACTACCATCATTCTATCAATTCATTTAAATTCTTATATCCATCAGCAAGTATTAGCATTCTAAATCTAGTGGAATAATAGCTAAGTTAAACTTATATACTGGGCGCAAAATATGTATTCACAACTGCCACCATGGCTATTTCAAGTATGTTTTACATTAGCACTTCTTGTTAGCAAAAATGGTCCATAACAATGTTAATGATTCCACATTGTTATAGACCACTAATCTATTTAAGCAGTTCATCAAAGGTTTGATTAACCGTCTCTTGATCACGATTGTTCGTAAAGACTTTAACTGATTGTAAGTCACTCAAATCATTGGCAACTTCCTTCGTCGCATAAATCATAACTGGGGTGCGCTTCGCAAACTGGGTTTGGACTAACGCCACATTACCAACTACCGGGGTGCCCTTCGTCTTTTCGGTAATCCGCCACTTATACAACTTTTTCATATTCAAAACATGTTTTGCCCGCTCATCAGGATCATGCACAATATGATAGGCCATTAACACATTATCAGCCATGTTGATTCCTCCCATTATTGGCCAGTAGTCATTTCTTAACACCATTAGTATACGTGCTGAGCCCTCAAACTAGCAATTATTTGAACCAAGCCACCAATCGATCAAACCAAGCTTGGTGATGACCAGTTTGGGCCATCTTAACTACTTTAGTAACCGTTGACTTAGGTGCTGGAGTCGTTGGTTTTGCTGGGTTACCAGCATACTCCGCGGTTTTATCAGCTTTTGGCGTTACGGTTAGCTTACCGTCCTTATTGCACGTTGATGCTTGTCAAAAACTTGGCAACCTTCTTTCGTGGTAATTATTGCAACAACCCTGCTCGTCGTCTTGGATCCGGCAGACCTGGAACTGAATCTGGCTATTCGGGGCTGGTGCCCTCTGTGTGGTGACAGCAGCATGTATATCAAACCTTTACCATCTTCAAACACGAAATTAGCTTGCATACTGTTTGATAAATATCGCCTAATTTGGACAATCCTACTGAACTATTGCAGGTGGCATCAGTTCATACAGCCAAGTAAAGCCAATAAGGTATACCCTAGTGGCTATTTTCGGTTTAGTACTATTAATTCAGCTTTTCTATACTCAATGACCTTAGTTCCTCTTTTTTGAAGTATTGTGTCGCAAAGCAAAAAGAAGGTTGTATGCCTAAGTTTGTACCAGCTTCATTACCATAATTTGATTTTTTGTATGGAAACACAATGCCCAATCTGAATTCGTTTTGTATTGAGTACTTCATTGACTTCGTTCCTAGCATGCCTCGGCCAACTTGCTCCACAGACTTTTTACCTTCAAAATAGTCTTTTTCAAGTTTGTCCATTCTATTTACGTAATCCGTGATATACCAAACTTTTCGAGCAAATATTGTTGTTTCTTTTAGGATACCTTCTCGCTTACCTGCTTGGCACTCCTTAATTACATTCAATAAGTGAATCATATTTTGATAAGGAATAAAAATAAAGTCACGATTCTTGCCTAATTTTTCTTCGCATTTTATTAATGAGCATGATATTTCTTCCTTTACAAAACCGTTTTTGTCAAAGGAGTTTATATCTAGTTCTGTAAAACTAGTTATAAAAGCTGGCATGTCTAACGCTAGCTTTTCAAGTTTTCCCTCAAATTTATCATCAATTAAGTTATCAGCAGCTTCTTCACTATTTTTTGTAAAAGTATCAATATTTGATAACCATATAGATTTGAGATTAAAAAAGTTTTTCATATACTTTCTGTCTACAAGAGAGTGTAAAATATTTTGTGTAAATGAGTATTGAAAAAAGGAAGACCTTCCCCGTATGATTATAAGCGTCTAAACCAAATCAACGGAGGTCTTCCCCTATGAATCAGTTTAACAAAGAATTGGCAAATGTACTACTATCTCATGGTGATTTAAAAGAAGTTTTTAGAAAACAACTGCAGGATACATTAAATACGTTACTTCAAGCCGAGTTAACTTCTGTTCTAGGCTACGATCCTTATGATCGTCAAGGTTTCAACTCTGGTAACTCTCGAAATGGCCAATATTTTCGTCAAATTGATTCAGAGTATGGAAAGCTGAGTATCTGTGTCCCACGTGATCGCAAGGGCGAGTTTAAGGCTAACTTAATCCCACCTTATTCTCGAAGAGTAGATGCACTGGAAACGACGATTATACAGTTATACGAAAAAGGAATTACAACTCGAGAAATAGCTGACTTAATCGAAAAGATGTATGGAACTCATTATTCACCCACTACGATTTCCAACATTACAGCCATTGTTGAGGATCAAGTGACTGCTTATCATCAGCGGCGGTTTAGTTCGACAGACTACGTCTGTCTTTTCCTTGATGCAACTTATGTGCCCTTACGTCGTGATACGGTTCAAAAAGAGTCGGTTTATGTCGCTTTAGGTATTAAAGCAGATGGTCATAAAGAAATTTTAGATTACTGTATTGCACCAACGGAAAATTCAGAAGTTTGGTCCGAATTACTAACTGGTTTAGTCAGTCGTGGTATTAAACACGTCCAGTTAGTCATCGCAGATGGCTTAGTTGGCTTAGATTCAGCGCTTAACCACAATTATCCTCAAGCTAAATTTCAACGCTGTCTGATCCATATGTCACGGAATATCATGCAGAAAGTTCGCGTAAACGACCGTGCAGAGGTCGTTAATGAGTTCAAAGAACTCCACAGAGCAAAAACACGTGATGAAGCCCAGCTAATTTTAAATCGTTTTATCGATCATTGGGAGTCAAAGTATCCTCGAATGGTTAGAAATTTAGCCAGTACGTCTAATTTACTAACCTTCTTAGAATTTCCTCCGAGTATTCGCAGAACAATTTACTCAACGAACATTATTGAATCATTCAATAAAAAGCTGAAGCGCAAGACAAAAGTCAAAGAACAATTTCCAAATGAATCAGCACTTGACCGTTTCCTTGCGACAATTATCTTAGAGTACAACGAGAAATACTTCGGCAGAGCTCATAATGGCTTTAAGCAGTGCCAAGATACTTTAGAATCAATGTTTTAAGCTAGACAAAATGATACGAAGAAGTCTTCTTGTTATTTACACAAACTTCTTGACGCTCTCGTCCTTTTTGGATGGTGTTTTTATTTGGTCAATCGGCTAGACTAACAAGCCGATATTTTGCGTGGTTATTCTTTTTGCATTAGACTTAAGTTATAATTCGAATTCAGATTAGGAGGATCTCTATGAAGTTTGATATTGTAGTTGTCGGTGGTTCAACGGCCGGATTTTATTTGGTGAAGGCATTACGGACTAAAGGTTTTTCAGGTAGTATTTGTTTAATTGATCGCGAAGACGCACTGCCTTATAATCGTTATAAATTATCTAAAAATTGGCTGACAGGCAAGAAGTTAGATGCACCTATTTTTAAACCGGAATCGTTCTTTGCTGAAAATGAGATTAAGTTACAATTAAATACCGAAGTTGTGGCGGTTCATGATGAGAAGAAGAAAGTTGTCACAGCAGATCATCAAGAAATTACTTATGGTCAACTTGTTCTAGCTATGGGTGCAGAGTCACGTCATTTGCACTTGCCTAATGATGACGCTGAAGGAATTTTTTACTTAAGAAGTTATCACGATGCGATCAAGATTAAGCAGTGGAGCGAGCAAGTTAAAGATGTGGTCTTAATTGGCGCTGGGTTTATTAGTTTAGAATTGGCTAGCTCCTTTAGAAAGTTAGGCCTTAATGTCACAGTTGTTGAACATGGTCAACATCCATTGGGACGTGTAGTTGGTCCACAGGCTTCAGAATATTTCGTTAAGATACATCAAGAACAGGGCGTCAAATTTGTTTTAGGTAGTGGTGTTGAATCGTTTACGCATGACCAACAGCATCAAGTCACTGGGGTGGTAACTGATACGGGTGCAACAATTCCTGCACAAATGGTTGTTGTTGGTGTTGGTGCAGTTCCTAACACGTCAATTAAAGCAGATCATTTGGAATTAGGGCAGAATATTGCCGTTAATGAATATGGCGAAACAGCACTGAAAGATGTTTACGCTGTTGGCGATGCTACTATTTGGCCGTTCCAGGGTGAAGAGATTCATGTGGAACATTGGGAAAATGCGCAAAGTCACGGTAAAAATGTTGCCGCTAATCTGATCCAGCCACAAAGTCAGCCTTATGATGTCTTACCATATTTTTGGACAGATCAGTATGATCAAACCTTTGAATATTTAGGTCATACGACTAAGTGGGATCAAACTTTTATCCGCGGTAATCTTGATTCTGGTAAGTTTACAATTGCTTATGTTGATGAAAATCAAGTACCATTGGCTATTTTGTTTGCTAATGGTAATGACGAGCGTGCTGACGTTACCGAATTAATGTCACACCGTCAACCATTAGATTCAGAACGGTTTGCCGATACTAATCAGCCATTATCCACGTTATAAAATGTGATTTTTAAAAGGAGGTTCAAGTTGTTATGCCACAAATTAAATTAATTCGCACTTATGATCAAGCAGCAGTTAAACGGGCATCTGGTTATAAAATTTTAGTGGATCGCTTGTGGCCTCGGGGGCTCGCTAAAGCTGATTTACCTTATCAATGGTGGCTTAAAGAATTAGCGCCAAGTTCTGAGTTAAGGAAATGGTTTAATCATCAAGAAGAGCGCTATCCTGAATTCAAGCAACGCTATCTTGCTGAAATTGCCGCCAATCCATTAAGTGCAGCGGTGCTTGATTTTATTAGTCTCTGTTTACAAAGTGAAGATGTAATTTTAATTTATGGTGCCAAAAACGAGCAACACAATCAAGCTGTGGTTTTAAAAGCATGGTTAGAACAAAAATTGGAATAAGTTATACCTGATAAAAAGCTTGGATCACTTGATTCAGGCTTTTTTATTTAGCATTAATTGACTTGTTTAGTTAAGAGCATAAAATATAAGTAAAGTCATTAATCAGCGTCAAAAAATCAGAAACTGTCAAATCTTTTGTGTAAATAGATCTTTCTCATAGATTGATTTTTTATTCTTTATTTAATCAAAGTAAGATTCTAAGGTGTTCTGAACCTGACCAAAGCCTTTGTGGATTCGCTTGAAATATCGATCATTGTAGCTCATTGCTTGTATTCCAATAAAAGTATCAAGCGACTGTTCAGTTGGAAACTCTGCTTTAGGTTTGGCTTTGCGCTTAACAACATTATTAAAGGATTCAATCATGTTAGTTGAATAGATTGAACTTCTGATCTGTTTCGGATAGTTATAAAAAACTAGCAGGTCCGGCTCGATGTCTTTCAGGTTTCTTATGACATGATTATAACTCTTGTCCCATTTGGCATAGAAGGCATGCAATACATCAACAGCAGCTGCTTTATTGGCTTGCTGGTGAATCTGCTTGAATTCGTTCATAATTGCCTCACGGTCTTCTACACGTACTTTAGCGCAGATATTACGCATGACGTGAACCAAACAGCGCTGGAAGTGAGCTTTAGGATAAGTTTGCATTAGTGCAGTTTTCATACCCACAACACCATCTGATAAAAATAATTCAACTTGTTTAAGGCCTCTGCTTTTCATATTTTGAAGCAACTCCGTCCAGACTTCGATATTTTCGCTAGGAGCTATGCAATAATCGATCACTTCTTTGTGACCGTTGGGCTTGATACCAATGGCAATATATACTGCTTCTCGTTCAAAAGTTTCTCGACGCAACGGTATATACGTTGCATCAAGATAAACACAAAAGAACTTATCGCTCAGTTTATGCTTGTGATAAGCCTCAACTTTAGGAATCATTTGCTTAGAGATATTAGACACTTGAGCGGGACTATAATGGCTGCCATACATTTTTTCGATCAAATTAGCTATTTCTCTAGTGGTTACACCTTTAGAATAAAGCTTTATAACCATATCTTCTAAGAGATCAGTATGTTGTTTATAGTCTGGCAGAGTGTGTTGATGAAACATACCATTGCGATCTCGTGGCACCTGGATTTCAATTGATCCAAACTGGGTATCAATTTTACGGAAATACGCGCCATTTCTAGAATTACCAGTATTCCAGCCGTCTCTTGCATAAGGATCATAACCTAAAAAGGCAGTTAATTCAGCTTCTAACAAGTCATTAACTGCTTGCTGGAGTTCTTTGCGCAATAAATCGTTTATTTTGTCTTGATTGAATAGAGCTTGAGCCATATTTTTGGTAAAATCATTCATGAAGGAGTTCCTCTTTCTGTATGTGTTTTTTGTTCAAACCAATCATACGAGAAAGGAACTCCTTTTTCTAATGTTTTTGAAAATTAATTTAAGGAATCATTCATCCTTACACAAACTATTTTACAGTCTCCAACGGTTAGCAGAACCAATGCTGGTGCAAGTGTTTCGCAATGCGATTGCACATGATTTGACACTGGAAGTGAATGCTAAAAGTATTGTTTTGCGTCATAATTTAGGCTATATGAATATGCGATTGAGTTATGGCAGTCACTTGGTGGCACTAAATTCACTTTAGGTTCTGATGCACATGAAGTGGCGCATTTCGAATTGGGCTTCCCGGAACTGAAAGACATGTTAAGACACCATGGTGTTCAATAACTGGTTATATTTGCTGGCGGCGTCGGTCAAAGTGTGGCTATTTAAAATTTATCAAGAATAGAAATAGCCTTCCGAAAATATTGAGTGATTTTCGGAAGGCTAATTTTATACCATATTTAGTTGTTACTAGTAGTTTAAATTTTAGTCATGACGATGAATAATATTTTCGCCGCCAGCTAAGTTAATGATGTTGCCGGTTAAATAGTCTGAATCTTCTGCACATAAAAAGGCAATAACGCGAGCAACATCTTCACCAGCAGCTTTTCGTTTAGTCTGATTAGGTGCAAGTTTCTCGGCTTGTTCAATGTCAGCTTCTTTAAGATCAGCTTTAATATCACCGGGGCAGACCATATTTGCAGTAATTTGATGGTCTTTTTCTTCAAGCGCTAAAGTTCTAATCGCCGCGGCCACACCAGTTTTAGCGGCGGCATAAGCACCACGATATTGCCAACCCGAGACTTGGTCAATTTGGTCAAAGCCTAGCGCAATAATGCGGCCCCAATTTTGTTTTTCCATCATAGGTACCGTTGCCTTAACTAAATAGAAAAAACTATCAAGGTTAGCACTCATCATGTCATGCCACTGGGCTGGGGTATGGTCGACGAGTTTTAATTTATCGTGAATAAAGGGACCAGCGTTAAGAATTAAAATATCTAAGTTACCAAAATCAAGTTTAATTTGTTCAATCATTCGTACCACGTCAGCTTGTTGGCTTACATCGCCTTGGTAAAGGCGAGCATTGACTTGATAGCATCGTGCCAAATCTTGTTGTAATTGTAACGCAGCTGTTTGACTGTGTCGGTAATTTAAGGCTAATTGATAGCCTGCTTGAGCAAGTTTATGGGCCATTTGCACGCCCAGTCCCGTAGTACTCCCTGTAATAAAAGCGACTCTTTTACTCATTAGTGACCTCACTTAATAGCAGTCATAAATTCTGACCGCAATTGGCTATCTTTAATGTAAGCACCACGACTAGCCAGCGTGAAAGTTTGCGCTCGTTCTTTTTTAGCGCCGCGACTTGAAACACATAAATGCTTCGCTTCAATAGCTACCATAACCCCTTTAGGCTGCAAGACGGTATCAATTGCATCGGCAATTTGATTCGTTAAGCGCTCTTGAACTTGGAAACGCCGCGCGTAACCTTCAACGACCCGTGCAATTTTGGAAAGTCCGGTGACTTTTTGATCAGGAAGATATGCAACGTGAGCTACGCCAAAGAAGGGTGCAAAATGATGTTCGCACATCGAATAAAATTCGATATCTTTTACAATAATAGGATCATTTTGTTGAATATCAAAGACTTTTTCTAGATGGGCAGTAGGATCTTCGCGGTAACCACTGGTGTATTCAAGAAAGGCTTTTACCACACGAAAGGGCGTTTTATCTAAATCGGGATTATTGTCGTCTTGACCACAGAGAGCCATTAAAGTTTGCAGTGCTTGTTCGATTTGTTGAACATCAGTTAACTTTTGCTGTAATAGTTCTGAGTTATTTGCAGTTTCGAAAAAATAGCTGGCAAGTAATTCAGCTTCATTGTAATGATCATTGTTTGTTGTCATGATATGAATCTCCTAACTCAATAATAACTTAAGTCTACTTCAAGTTCATGATTTTGAACAACGATTTGTTTTCAACTTTGCATCAAAAAAGACGAGTCTGCTCCTATACTGAAATTTGGTACCAAATTCATTAGATTTTGTGTCATAATGATAAAAATCAGAATAGGAGTTTTTTTTATGAAATATTATTCAGATGAATTTAAAAACAACATCGTTAAGCTTTATCACAATGAAAATCGTTCAAAGAAATCCTTAGCCAATGAATATGGGGTTCATCCAACCACCATCAGTCATTGGATCAAGCGGGCCAAATTAGTTGAACTACCTGACGGTGGCGTAACGAGTGTTGAAGCCTTCAAGCGACTACAGAAAGAAAACCAGCAGTTAAAAGAAGAAAATGAAATTTTAAAAGCAGCGGCGGTGTTACTGGGAAGGCATTAGGCAAAGTTAAAGCCATAGACTTTATCAACGAACAATTATGTAAACACCGCCTCTGGATAATCTTGAAAGCCTTAGGGCTTTCTAAAAGTACGTATTATCATTGGAAACACTATCAGATAAGTCGTCATGATAAACAAGATACGATTTTAAAAAGCCAGATCTTTGATGGGTAAGACAACTTGTTGCATAAGCTGTTAGTTCCTTTACTTTAAAATTAATTTAGTTGCAGAAAACTTAAAAATCGAATATTATAATGTAGTACGATGGTAAACTTAAAGGAGGCGGATTAGTATGAGTAATACTATTATTAAAAACAAGACAATTTCAACTCGTGTAACACCTGACATTAGTGAACGGGCTAAAGCTAATCTAGCAAAACAAGGGCTAACCGTTTCTGAGTATATACGCTTATCGTTAGTTAAAGCGGCCAATAATGAAGTTCGATTAGTCAGCTTTTTAGATTCTCCGGAAGCCTTAGCCGCTAAAAAAGAAGCAGAAACAGGGCAGGTCAAAAACATTGGTTCATTGACTGACTTTGAAGATTGGATCGATAAGTTAGATGCAAATTAAACAGGCCAAATCTTTTGAACGTGAATTAAAAAAACTAGTCAAAAAACATTTCCCAATAACTGTCTTGAAGCCTTGTTTAGAAGCAATTGTTGAACAAGATGTACTTGTTTTGAAACAGATTAAAGATCATGCATTAAAAGGAAATTGGCGTGGCTATCGTGAATTTCACCCTGCCAGATATGGAAACTATGGTAAAAATTATGACAACTGGATTGTTATTTATCAGCTAGATCATGATGAATTGATTTTGTTATTGGTTGCAACTGGCTCCCATGAAATCTTGAATCAATAACTATAGTTTAGGGGCACTTATAAAAAAATAAATTAAAATAGCCCCCAATATCTATAATATAGATATTGGGGGCTATTTTAACAATGATTTTGAGGGGCGATTTGGTAAGTTATAGACCCTATATATTCATAGCCCCTTTCTGTTTGGTGTTAAAGTATTAGTCATCGATGTCATGCACTATCTTGTTTAGCTCCGTTTTGATGGAACTGGAAATATTTTCTAAATTGAAATGATTATATATTTCTTTATCCTTAAGCATCCTTTTTTGTGCCTTATTTAATTTACACTCATTGTTACCCACTACCCATTCATCCTTTGTACGTATAAAGGGATTTTGCGCACTTTCCTTTAACGCGTTTTGAACATCTTCATAAGGTAAATAAAATTCAATTGTAGATTTATTTAATTTTACAATCTACCATATAACGTCTCCATCTTTTCAAAACGACTTAATTCTACGGGCTATAAATAACTTAATTTGCCAGTGTATAACGTTTCAGATTAAGCTACCACTATGTTATAATAACCATATCAAAAGGAGATCAATCTAATGAAATATACGAAAACCAAAGCAGTATTAAATCAACTCGTTGCCGATTTGAGCCAGATGTCAATGATTATCCATCAGACGCATTGGTACATGCGTGGACCCAACTTTTTGAAGTTGCACCCCTTGATGGATGAGTTCATGGAAGAAATTGACAGCCAACTCGATGTCATTTCTGAACGGCTGATTGCGCTTGATGGCAGTCCTTACTCGACCTTAAAAGAAATGGCCGAAAACACTAAGATTCAAGACTGGCCTGGTGAATGGGACAAAACAACCCCAGAACGCCTCGCACACTTAGTTGATGGCTATCGTTACTTGGAAGACCTTTACCAACACGGCATTGAAGTATCCGATGTTGAAAAAGACTTCAGTACCCAAGATATTTTCATTGGTCTCAAAACCGCAATTGAGAAGAAAATCTGGATGATTCAGGCAGAGCTTGGATCGGCGCCGGAAATTGATGAATAAAATAATATTAAAAAATCGGTAGGCTTAAACATTGCTAACGCTTATATCAGTGCTGCTATTTAATTAAAATGCGACATCCCAACAACGGGGTGGCGTATTTTTGTTTGCAATGCGGTGACAAATGGGCCGGAAACAAAATAAGTGAGTGATAACTTATTTTAATGTTGACAAACCGATATGTACTGAATTATACTAAAGCCATTAAGTGAGTGAGTATATACTCACTTTGAGAAAGAGGGTTATTAAAATGGCAACGGATTATGTCATCGCCAAGCAGGTCAGCAAGCACTTTGGTCATCAGCAAGTGCTCAATCAGATTGATTTGACACTGCCGGCTGGAATGATTTATGGTTTGATTGGGCCATCAGGAGCTGGGAAGACCACCTTGATCAAGAGTATTTTAGGGATGGAAGTTGTGGATAGTGGCACTGTTAAAGTCATGGATACGGTGATGCCCAATAGGGCGGTAATGGCACAAGTAGGGTATATGGCCCAAAGTGACGCTTTGTATGAGACACTAACGGCCCGTGAAAACCTAACCTTGTTTGGGCAATTGATGAGCGTTCCAAAAATAAAGTTAGCACAGATGATTGATTATGCAGCAGGATTAGTTGATTTAACGTCCCAATTAGACAAGCGGGTCAGTGGCTATTCGGGTGGGATGAAACGGCGCTTGTCGTTGGCAATTGCCCTGATTCAGGATCCCCAATTATTGATTTTAGATGAACCGACCGTTGGGATTGATCCAGAATTACGGCAACAAATTTGGACCGAACTAAATAAGCTCAAGGATACCGGTAAGTCGATGCTCGTGACAACGCATGTCATGGACGAAGCAGAACGGTGTGATTATCTCATGTTGATTCGGCACGGGATTGCGCTTGCTGAGGGGACACCCGCGGCACTGAAACAACAGTATGCAGTAGATACGATCGAACAGGTCTTTATGAAAGCGGGGCGGATGCAAGATGCGAACGATGGCAATAGTTAAACGAGTTTTTAAGCAAATGTTACGTGATAAGCGTACCTTGGCGCTGATGTTTTTGGCACCATTGCTGATTATGACGCTGATGTATTTCTTATTTCAAAACAACACGACGCAAGTAGCAAGCTTGGGTGTTCATCATGTAGACCAATCCGTGGTTAACGTGATCGATACCAAAAACGTGACGATTCATCATTATGATAGTTCACAGGCACGGAAAATGATTAAGCAGCATGATCTAGATGGCTATTTGACTCAGAAAAATGGTCAATTGACGATTACTTATTCAAATAGCAATCCAACCAACACGTCTTTAATTAAGGCGAGTTTACAATCAGGATTAGTCAAGTTGAAAATGAAGACGCTGGTGACCGTTACTAAGAAACAGCGCGCGGCCCTTGAATCGCAACAAGCCGCTTTGAAGAAGCTGACAGCAGCCCAGACACAAGCAACGGTGACCAAGCTGAAGACTGCCATTGCACAAGCCCAGGCCCGCGGTGACCAGGCAACTGCTGAGAAATTACAAAAGCAACTCAAGCAGGCCACAGCCACGACGTCTAGTTCGACTCAGTCAGCTAAAGCAACCAGTTATACGACTAAGTCTCATTATATTTATAGTAGTAGTGATTCAACGTTCTTTGAAAACTTTTTTCCAGCCTTTCTCGGTTTCTTTGTCTTCTTCTTTGTGTTCTTGATTTCTGGCGTTTCACTTTTGAATGAACGCACTACTGGAACCCTAAGCCGGCTACTTGCAACCCCAATTCGACGGAGTGAAATTATTATGGGCTATCTAATTGGTTATGGGGGCTTTGCCATCATTCAGACTGTCCTGACCGTTGTTTTCACAATTACGGTCTTCAAGATTCACTTAGTTGGTAGTATTTGGCTGGTCTTTCTGACTAACTTATTATTAGCGTTAGTAGCTTTGACCTTGGGTATCTTTATTTCCACCTTTGCTAACTCAGAATTTCAAATGATTCAGTTTATTCCACTGATTGTTGTACCACAAATCTTTTTTGCTGGGTTGGTTCCAGTCGATGGCATGGCCAGTTGGTTGCAAGCAATTGCCCACATCATGCCGTTATACTATGGTGCTAATGCGATGACGGCTGTTGTGACAAAGGGTGCTGGGCTTGGCGATATTGGTGTCAATTTGTTAATATTAGTAGGGTTTATGGTCGTACTAACAATGTTGAATATTGTTGGAATGAAACGTTATCGGAAGGTGTGAGGATATGGAACGACCACGGATACGGGATTATTTTCAACAGGATCTAAGTCAGAATGAAACGATTACACCTAAGCAACGGGCCATCCTCCAGGCAAGTCTCGATTTGTTTGCTGAAAAGGGTTTTGACCAGACCAGTACTAGTGATATTGCACAACGGGCCGGCGTTGCGGAGGGGACGGTCTATCGGCGGTATAAGACTAAGGCTGCCTTACGGGATGCCATCTTAGCACCAATTACCGCGCACATTGTGCCAATCTTAGTGAGTGATTTTTCAGAGGATGAATTACGGCAGCGTTATCCCAGTCTACAGGCATTCGTCACAGCAATTTTTACGGACCGAGTTGCATTTGCTAAAGCTAACGTGAAAGAGTTAAAGGTCATTTTTGAAATGGCAGCTTTTGACACCGAACGACGCGAACAGATTCTTAGCCAGATTGCGCCTAAGATGGTCAAGCAGATGGGAAGTGTCATAAATCAACTAAAAGCAGATCATTTGATTGTGGATTGGCCGAATGATTTGATACTGCAAAGTTTGTTATCGCAGCTATTCGGTTACCTAGCGCAGTTAATGCTGGAATTGCCGGGAACTGAAATTGAGCGCGAACAAGCGTATTTGATTACGGTGATGACCAAAATATTGACCCCGGGTGAACATGATCAAATTACTGGTCAGTGAGCTAACTGTTACTTGATATAAACTAAAGCCACTTCTGTACTTAGCGGTCATTTGAACGCTAAGTACAGAAGTGGCTTTGGTCGTTGCTACGCGTGTTCGTTTGTTAATCTGCTAGTATCGTCATTTTATTCAACAAACTAGTTTGTAACTGGCTGAGTGTGGTCGTCATGTAGACCGAGTAAAGATCTGGGTTGACGAGCCGCTGGGTTGTTCGTGGGAGCTCGGCAAGTTTAGCCTGGGTCGTTGCCTGAATGGTTGTAACCGGAATTGACGTGGTGTTGGACAAATCTACCGGCGCGAGTAATTGCTCTTATACTAAAAAAATAGTCCAATTTATTGACTTCTGAGCATGTTGATGAGATTGCTAAAAACTAAGAAAGAAGGTAATATATACCCTAGGGGGTATATATTACCTTCTTTCTTAATCATAGAAACCTAGAATATTTGGAGGAAAGCAGAAATGAGTGCAACAATCAAAGAAATTACTGATAGTACATTTGAAAATGAAACACAAGAAGGGGTTACTTTGACCGATTTTCGTGCTGATTGGTGCCCGCCATGCAAGATGATGGACCCTATACTACAACACTTATCAGAAGAAAATCAATTAGGCGGTAAAATAAAGTTTACCTCAGTAAATATCGATGAAAATAAACAGGTTGCCAGCCAACTAGGCATTCAAGGTATCCCCACGTTAATTATTAAGAAAAATGGTCAAGTCATTGATAAAATTGTTGGATTTCATCCTAAAGATGAAATCGAAAATACTTTAAAAAAGTATATCTAAGAGGTATAACATGAGGATTATTATAGTGGGGGGGGTAGCAGCCGGTATGTCAGCTGCTACTAGACTGCGAAGGCTATCTGAAAAAGATGAAATTATAGTCTTCGAAAAAGGCCCTTTCGTTTCTTTTGCAAATTGTGGGTTACCTTACCACATTAGCAAAACGATTAAACATCGCTCCCAATTAATTGTGCAAACCGCTGATGATTTAAGAAGTAGGTTTAATATAGATGTACGTGTTAACAGTGAAGTGACCCATATTGATAGAGATAATAAGATGATATCTGTCAATCATGATGACCAACAAGAGAAGCTATATTATGATAAATTAATATTATCTTTAGGATCTAGTCCTGTAATACCTAAGATTAAGGGGCTTCATACTCAATCAAACATTTTTCAATTACGTAATATCCCTGATTTAGATAACATTATGAGCCATTTAGATGAGAGTATTAAAACGGTTGCGGTACTTGGTGCTGGATTTATTGGTATAGAAGTTACTGAAAATTTGATTAAGAGAGGTTTTTCAGTCAATCTTATTGAACGTTCTAACCAAATATTGCCAAATCTTGATATTGAGATGGCACAGTCGATTACGAATGAGCTCATAAAAAATGACGTTCGTATCAATACGGGAACTACTATAAATAAGGTGAGCAGAGACATTCTTTATTTAGATAATGGTATGTCAATACAAGCTGATGCTGTTATTATTGCTGCAGGAATTCGACCAAATTCTGATATAGCCATAGCTGCAGGCCTAAAAGTTGGGCCCAATAAAGGCATTGTTGTGGATCATGATTTTAAAACAAGTGACTCTAACATTTATGCAATTGGTGACGTTATCAGTGTTATTCATCAAATTACTGAACAGGAAACACTAATTCCATTAGCGGGACCAGCAAACAGACATGGGCGACAAGTTGCTGATGCTATTCACGGTTTATCTATTAAAAATAAACCTGAGATTGGCACATCAATCGTTAAGGTTTTTTCTAAATCAGCTGCAAGTACAGGTATTAATGAAAAACAAGCAAAGCAACTTGGTTTAAATTATCATGTGACTCATACTTTTTCTTATCATCACGCAAGCTATTATCCTGGCGCAACACAAGTTATGATAAAACTTATTTTTACAAATACTGGTGATATTATAGGTGCCCAAGCTGTTGGAAATGAAGGGGTAGATAAGCGTATTGATCTTCTTGCAACGGCAATCAAATTTAGGCTGAAAGTAGATGATTTACCTGAACTGGAATTAACGTATGCTCCTCCTTTCGGAGCAGCTAAAGATCCCGTTCATATTTCCGGTTATGTGGCTGAAAATATTATTAATAGTCGATCTCATAATATTCAATATAATGAATTAGAGAATTACAGGCGTGATGGTTACTTATTAATTGATGTACGATCTTCTCAGGAAATTAGAGCTATGGGATTAATTAATGGTTTCATAAATATTCCGTTAGAAAAAATACGAGACCGTATTAATCAAATACCAAAAGATACTGGTATCATTGTATCGTGTGCTACAGGTCAACGAAGTTATACAGCTGAACGAATATTTATTAATAATGGATTCAGAAATGTCAAAAATCTTGATGGTGCGTTTTCACTGTATCAGTTGATGTATCCACAAAACATTGTAAAATAATTGACTTATGAGGTTCAGGTATGAATACAATAGCATATCAGTATGAAAATATACAAAATAGGTTAAAGAGATCAGCAGGCCAAATAAATGGAATTGTCAATATGATTGATGAAGAGCGTCCTTGTGAAGAGGTCGTCATACAGTTATCTGCTGTCAGAGCAAGTCTTGATAAGGCAATAAAGTTAGTTATTGCTGAAAATATTAGAAATTGTTCAGAAGCAGAAACAGGATCTGAGCAATATCAAAAGGCACTTGAACTGTTAGTTAGAGTTAAATAGATAGGAACATTAAAATTTAATATGAAAATTTAACAAATTAGAAATGCCACCGTAAAAATAGAGTATAGTGCTCAGAAGTCAATAAATTGGACTATTTTTATTCAGTTACTTAGGCAACATTTGAGATACGATTTCGATTATAAAAATTGATATACCAACCAATGGCTGCTTGGACTTCTGCTCTTGTACTAAAAAAATGGACTATTTTTAGTATAAGAGCAGTTGGGATTGATTTGAGATTTTTGACCCAGCCCGTAACCGTTTGTACAGCCAAATGATATTCATTGGCCAGCGAATTAACAGAACGACCCTCGTTGTACAAGGCAACGATTGATGATTTAAATTCAGTTGAGTATCTCTTAGCTTTCATAATAAAAAAAACCTATACTTGATTATCTCGGATTATGTCCTAGAAATAAAGCAATCCGGATTTTCAGTATACGAGCAAAATTTTTTTATAGGTTAACCAAAATCAATTTGATCTAACATCGTTTCGCGACTAGCTTGGTCTAACCCAAGGTAAGTCAGTGTCATGGCTTCACTTGAGTGATTCAATAAGTGCATGACTAAACCAATATTGTAATTTGACTGTGTATAGACACGATAAGCACCTGTTTTACGCATAGTGTGCGTGCCTAAATAGTTGATACCTAGTAGATCACCAACACGCACCATCACTTTATAAAACTGTTTCTCGGTGATATGGTGATCATGATGGGCTGTCGAGGGAAATAACCACTCAGAATTGATATTTTCTTGGACCAACCAATCATGATATTGCAACAAGTCTTGCTGAACAGGCTTTAAATATAACGTGTTTGCTTTACCGGTCTTTTTATCATGAATAAAGGCTGTATTTTTGACAGAGCCGTCTGGATTATAGACATCTGATTTTTTTAATGTCATGACATCACTCACACGTAGTAGCGTGGCCTTACCAACTTGAAAAACGGTGTAATTTCGGCGACCAGCACGGAAACTATCGAGAAGTGTATCTTGTACCATCTTTAAAACGTTGGAGTCTTTGATCGGTAGGACAATTTGTTGCGCCATGATTCATATATACCTTTCTGAAATTAAATAATTAAATTGTTTATTTATTGATGACCAGGACCGTATTTCTAAACTTCTTTTATGGTTTATTATATCACTTAACAAAAAAACAGCCCCCATTATCTACTAGTCAGATAATGGGGGCTGTTTTAATAGTCTTTCCTAGGGGTCATTATATAATTATAGACCCTTTGTTAGTGGTTATTTAAATATACTGACCATAGTCATCATTGATAATACAGAGTTCCCTTGATTAAACTCTAACTAAACCTGTATAAACTATGGCAAGTTTTTTCTCAACCATACTTATTGATTATCTACGATGTATTTATTCATTATATTAATATCTCCCATATCTAAATTGAACCAATTCACCGCAAATCGATCGGCTACATCAAGGAGATTCCCAGAATTAATCGCGTCATCTAGTTTAATGATATCTGTCTCCTTAATAAGTTCCACGTTTGGCATTGGAATTGTAGCAAGAACTTGTGGATATAATTCCAATGACTTTCCCTTTTTGCGTCCCAGTTTCACTAGCCAAAAATGAGCTATTGTGGAGTTCAGTACGGCCAAAATTACTTTTGTATATTTATCATGCCTTTGATATGCCTGACTTAGTGTAATTGCATACGAGTCATCCTTTAGATAATAACCTTGCGTATTCAACGTGAAACGTGGATTTTTTGCTCTTTTTTGGACATAAATGGTTGATTTACTTTCAAACATCCATTGTTCACGCGGCCACCATAGTTCAAACGATCGTATGCGACCGCTAGTAACTTCCCGCCTTTTCGTAAGTCTATCATAATCAGGTTGACTCTTAATCCATTTTAATAAGTTTGGAATCTTTTTTTTGTCAACAGTATGATCAATATACATCACATATGAATCTGGAAAAGTTTTTTCTGTAACCGTAGTTAATGAACTACCATTTATAAGCGGTTTGAACAAATTGCGTTCATAGTCGGTCATTGACATTGCTTCCACAGACCCCTTTCCCCAAATGAAAATCTTATTTGAGCCCGTTGTCAGTCCCAATTTAGGATTTTCAGTATACGACAGTAACGTTTTTTGGCTTTTAAGTTTCACAATTAAATCAGTCAACGATTCATCACGAGATGCTGAATCTAAAACAAAGTATCCCGTACTCTGATCTTGCAATTCGCTTTGTGGAACAAGTCCGTAGTCGGTGTTTGAGTTCTTACCCTCAACTATGAGCTCAAACACATCACTGTGAGCAGACCCCGTCTCATTCGTAACTAATGTGCTAACTTCACCAGGATAGGATGCTTTAGTTCCAAAAGTGATAACGTTGTGCTGACCGAGCGCCGAACTAAAAATCTTTAATTCCTTAAAGTTCAATAAATCAGTCAAGTGCATACGACTAATTAAATCATTACGAAGAGCTGCTCCATCAGTCGCAGTAAGCCAATAATTAGTAGTGATAAATGCCAAAGAGCCATTTTTATTCAGTAGATCGATTGCTAAGTGAATAAAATAATAAAAGAAGTCAATCTTGCCTTTCGACCATTGTGCCCCAAAATCAGTTTGAGCAACACTTTCAAAAATATCTTTATGGCCTTTCATTCCAATATAAGGTGGATTAGCAACAACTAAATCAAATCCAGTATATGCCCCATTGCCATTAAGGGCCTCAGGAAATTCGAATCGCCACTCAAATGAATTGGCAAAGAGTGGGGCCTTATTTACTTCTTTCAGTCGAGCTTCTTTGACAACAATTTGTTTATCAAGCTTTTTAATCTGCTTTTTTCGCTTTTCACGTTCATACTTGGTCTCAAACAATAGCATTCCACCCTGCAACTCATTTCGTTGTTGGTGCAGGTTACGTAGTTTAGTCCGATCACCTTTATCCAAAATGCTATTGATAATTTGGTTCTTAAAATCTTCGATCGCCTTTTCAATTTTTGACTTGACCACCTTATCATCTGTATTGCGATAATCTTGAACCAATTCTTTAAACTCAGTCACTGTCAAATCGGTATGAGCTGTGACATCACCAAGATTACGATTCAAAGCATACTTGAACACAACTGAATTTCCAGCCTTGATATTCATTTCAAGATTTGGCATAGTCCGAAGATTTCCATCTTCCTCATAATATGAATTCTTTAGCAACTCAATCCAAAGTCGAAGCCTAGTAATATTGACGGAGTTTTGATTAATATCAACCCCAAACAAATTGTGTTCAATGATATCCAGCTTCGTCT
>NZ_JBXAXV010000007.1:0-67966 GCF_056781955.1 Dellaglioa sp. CoH-57-MRSF-20 | reverse complement strand
ATACTGGGATAAAGCCATTTAGAAACATATTAAATTTTATATTATTTCATCCGTCAACTTGACAGGGCCTAGTACATGAAGTTGTTGGAACCTTTTTAGATGATTATTTTAAAATTATTTTTGTACCATGAAGCTCTTTAACGTTTAATTTAGCAGCAATAGTATCAACATTATCAAGTGTAATACCGCCACCTGGAACAATTTTAATGAGACCGTTTGACCAGTCAATAATTTCTTTGAGGTGGGGTAACGTTTCCTCGATAGGCTTATCAAGTGATCCGCCATGCGTTAAAACACGATCGATATCATGCTCTGCTAACCAAGATAGCGCATCAAGTTGTGCATTATTAGGAATTTCATCAAAAGCCATATGGAAAGTGATTTGCATGCCACCACTTGCTGCAATTAAAAACTCCATCGCCTCTATGTCTAAGTTATTATTCGTATCTAAAGCGCCAAATACGACGCCATCTACACCAAGTTGTTGAGCCTGAAATAAATCAGCCTCCATAATTTTTAATTCGGTATCGTTATAAACGAAATTTCCGCCACGGGGACGAATCATTGCCATTACAGGGACTTCATTGTCCTGTGCATAACGCATTGTTTCAGACATAACACCTTTACTGACAGTTGTACCACCGACAGCAAGATTATCGCAAAGTTCAAAACGATTAGCACCAGCGGCAAATTGTTTTGGGATATCAGTAAAATTTTCAACTGCAACTTCTTTAATTAACAAATTTAATTTCTCCTAATTTTCAAAATAAACGCAAACGGATTCTGGAACGGCAATATCTTTTTGAAGTAAAGTTAATTTACCAGAGGTTGAATCACGTTCGAATAAGGTAGCATTATCAGTGTTTTGGTTAGCAACAACCAAAAATTGTTCTGTTTTATTTAAACTGAAATCACGAGGAAAGTCACCTTCAGTTGAAATAAGTTGAATAAGTGTCATTGTGCCATCAACAGCAAGTGAATAACAAGCAATTGAGTTGTTTCCGCGATTAGAGACATACAAAAAGCGGCTATCTTTAGAAATGCGAATAGCAGCAATTCCGTTATGAGCATTCCAATCAGATGGAATTGATGAAAGTGTTTGAATCTCTTTAAATGAACCATCCGTTTGATTGTAGCTAAGTAACGAAACTTCACTTGAGAGCTCTCCAGCTAAGTATGCTAATTTTCCATTTTTATGGAAAACAATATGACGAGAACCGAACCCAGGCTCTGAACGATACTCAGCAATTTGTTTAATAGCACCATTATCTGACACATCAAAAGTTAACACTTGATCAGTTCCAAGGTCACAAACAACTAACCTATTGTCTGGTGTTAAATCAGTGAAATGAATATGAGAGCTTGTTTGTTCTGGTTTTGGACCATGACCTTCATTTGTAACTTCATTAATAAGAGCTAATGAGCCATCAGTTTGAATTTTTGAAATGGAAATAAGACCCTTATGGTAGTTTGAGCTGTAGACTAATTGACGGTTATTATCAACAGCAACGTAAGCAGGCGGAGCGCCTTCAGCTGAAACGTCATTTAAAAATTGGGGATTTTCTGATGCAAGGGTAAAGGCTGATATACCACCTAAATCTGACCTCTTTGAAACGGTATATAAGACACCTTTGTCCGATTTCGTGAGATAAGTTGGATTTTCAACCTTTATATAGGGTGTAGCGTTAGAAACTTTTTTTTCAATTGTATCAAGTTGAGCTCGTTGGATACCAGTACTTGTCTTTTTTGTATATGTACCAAACAAAATAGTCTCTTTCATAGTTACAAATACCTCCTCATGATATTGTCAATATTATATCATATATTTTTGTAAACGTTATTATTTATACTGGGGACTATGCTATAATTATAGGTAACTATAAAGGATAAGGGAGACGATAAAGTATGATTACAGCAAGAATTGAAGAAATTGGAAAAGATGCCATCTCAAAAAAGGAACCTATTGTTATCCTTTTCAATCAGAGTGCAACGGATGATTTAAGACAAGTTTCTGTCATTCAATCATTTGAAGATGATAAAAAAATTATTTCGCCAAAAACAGGTGATGAAATGATTATTAATGAACAAACTTATAAAATTGATTTCGCTGGAGAGTTAGTTTCAAGTAATTTTGAGTCGGTTGGGCATGCTACCTTGTTCTTTATGGAAGTTCCAGAACATCCACAACCAAATGGTATTTATTTAACACCGCATGTATTGCCAACTTTTAAAGTCGGTAATACAATCACGTATAAGTAAAGGAGTAGATTAAAATGCTCCCAAATGAAAAATCGACTTCACAACGATCATGGTTTTGGAAATGGGTTGTTAATAATAAAACAGTTAGCATTTTATCAATTGTTTTGTTAAGTTTGCTAATTATTTTTATGTTAGCACAAGTGGGCTGGTTTTTCGCACCAATTGGAGAGTTATTAAGCATTATTGGCTTCCCAATTGTTTTAGCTGGCGTGCTGTATTATTTAATATCCCCATTGATAGATTTTTGTGAAACGCGCTTTAAATTGAATCGAAGTTTGGTTATTACAGTTGTATTTATAGTAATTTCTGGGTTTTTAGTATGGGGGATTGTCGTTTTGATTCCTGCTGTACAAACACAAACAATTAGTATTATTAAAAATTGGCCGACGTATTGGTCAAATATCACACATCAAACGAATGATTTTATGTCGTCATCTTTATTTGATACTATTAAAACTTCAATTGAAAAAATAAATACAGATATCGTAGGAACAGTATCCAAAAAAGCGAGCTCAGTTATTGGATCAACAGTTGATTCTTTAGGTAGCGTTGTTGGTACTGTAACGACATTTATCATTGGATTAGTAACAGCACCCTTTATCTTATTTTATTTATTAAAAGATGGGCACGATTTACCTGAGTATTTATCAAATTTTTTCCCAGTAAGATATCGCAAATCAATCATTGAATTATTAGATGAAATTAATTTACAAGTCAGTCAATATATCCGAGGTCAGTTAACGGTAGCATTCTTTGTGGCCATATTATTTGTTATTGGTTTTTCAGTAGTTGGTCTTAAGTTTGCTTTAACGTTAGGGATTTTGGCAGGTTTTTTGAATTTAATTCCTTATTTAGGCTCTTTTCTAGCGATGATTCCTGCACTAGTAATTGCTGCTTTCGTGTCACCAATTATGTTGATAAAGGTTATTGTTGTTTTTATTGTTGAACAAACAATTGAAGCAAGATTGATTTCTCCATTGATTCTTGGAAGTAGTTTAGCAATCCATCCCGTTACAATTTTAATTGTTTTATTAGGTTCGGGACGGGTTTTTGGATTAATAGGTGTTATTTTTGGAATCCCAGGATATGCAATTCTAAAAGTTATTGTAACGCGGATTTTTGTATGGTATAAAAAGGATTCTGGTTTGTATGACGAATCAGAGAAAACGAATAAAGATAATCAAAAAAGTTAGACAAATTTTATTTTGTCTAACTTTTTTGATTAAAGCGTATCACCGTTAAAAATTGAATTTTTAACAATTACATAATCGACTTTTTCAAGTGCAGAGAGAGAATTACCACCAGCATAAGAAATTGAAGATTGTAAATCTTGTTGCATTTCAAGTAAAGTTTCATGAATGTCACCTTTAAAAGGAACGAGCATTTTTTTACCTTCAACATTAGTGTGGCTACCTTTTTGATATTCAGAGGCAGAGCCAAAATAACTTTTAAATAGATTACCATCTTTTTCAATTAAATCACCAGGACTTTGTTTGTGACCAGCAAAGAGTGAACCAATCATACACATTGAGGCCCCAAATCTGACTGACTTAGCAATATCACCATGAGTTCTTATACCACCATCAGTGATAATTGGTTTACTTGCTGCTTTAGAACATAATCTAAGAGCGGCTAATTGCCACCCGCCGGTACCGAATCCAGTTTTAATTTTAGTGATGCAAACTTTTCCGGGTCCAATACCAACCTTAGTTGCATCTGCACCAGCATTTTCTAGTTCTCTAACGCCTTCAGGTGTGCCAACATTTCCAGCAATTAGAAATGACTCTGGTAACCATTTTTTAATATGATGAATTAAATCAATGACACTTTGTGCGTGGCCATGCGCCACATCAATTGTTATATATTCTGGAATTAAATCAGCATCGGCAAGCTCTTCAATTAATGCCCATTCATGTGGTTTAACGCCAACACTAATAGAAGCAAACAAACCTTTTGCATGCATTTTTTTGACGAAAGGTAAGCGACTCTCTTCATCGAAACGGTGCATGACATAGAAATAGTCATTTGATGCAAGCCATTCTGCTAACGGTTCATCGATAATTGTCTGCATATTCGCAGGTACAACGGGTAGTTTAAAACGGCGAGGGCCAAATTGAATAGATGTATCGACTTCGGAACGGCTATTTACAATACATTTGTTAGGGACGAGCTGAATATCTTCATAATCAAAAACTGGCATAATATTTCCCCATTTCTTTTAAACACGAACTATTTTTAGTATTTATTAAATTATTATCAGTAACCAACTGATAATTTACGCTATTTAGCGAATTTAGTCAACATATTTTTGAAATAAATCGAAAATTAAATAAGAATACGTGAAGAGATAGACGTCGTGCTATAATTATTTTGGGAGTGATTATTATCGCAAAAAAAGAAAAAGTAAAAAAAACAAATGACGAACGCATTTTAGATCAAAATCATATTGAATTTGAGAGCTATACTTTTGATTTTTTAGGTGGTCGACAAATGGATTCAAGCAAAGAAGCTAAAGAACTAGGAACGGATGAAAGAAGTATTTTAAAAACAATTGTTTTACAGGGAAGTAACGGTGATAGAGATTACGTAGTTGTTTGCCTTCCTATTACTTTTGAAATTGATTTAAAATTAGTAGCACGTGAATTAAATGAAAAACAATTGCATTTAGCAGATAATAAAAATTTAATCAATATTACTGGTTACGTTCATGGCGCAAATACACCAATTGGAATTAATGTTCGAAAAGGATTTCCCATTTATTTTGATGAACGAATTCAAGAGTTCGATAAAATTTGGGTTTCAGCTGGTAAAGTTGGTCGTTCTGTTGGCGTAAAACGTGAAGAACTTGTTGAATTGGTTAAAGGTCATTACATTAACATTGAAAAATAAATAGCTATTGAATGTAAAATAAACGATAAAAAGGAATAAGTGTAAATTGAAAAAAATTGAGAAAAGTGCCGTATTTTTAAAAAATAAAATCGATTTATTTAGATGTCCTGTCTGCTTAAACCCCTACAGTAAAGTTGAAGGCCAGACGATGTTTTGCCCTGAAAATCATCAAATAGATTTATCAAAAAAAGGAACTCTTTTTTTCTTGAATCATGGGGTTAAAAGTGATTATGAATTGGATATGTGGTTAGCAAGGAGACAGTTATTACAAGCAGGCTTGTTTAAACCGATTACGGATAAAATTCTTGAGCAGCTTTCTGATGAAGAAGAAACAATTATGGATGTAGGTTGTGGAGAGGGAACACCACTTCATGATATAGAAGTAACACGCCAAAATGCTAAAGACACTTACGTTGGATTTGATATTTCAAAAGATGCAATCAATTATGCGACACAACAAGAGACAGATGCTTTTTATTGTATTGCTGATTTGGCTAAACTACCATTTAATAATAAGTCATTTTCAACAATTATTGATATTTTTTCGCCTTCTGCTTATACAGAATTTGATCGAGTATTAAAGGATGGCGGGCAGTTATTAAAAATCATTCCAAATTCAAATTACTTAGTTGAATTACGCGAACTTCTATATAACGAAGAGAGTCATAATAGGAGTTATAGTAATGAAAAGGTTTTAAATCTGTTTAAAGAAAATTATCCTGACTCTGAACAAATTACAATTAGTTATCAATTCGATATTCCAGAAGGCTTGTTTCCTGCCTTACTCGAAATGACTCCTTTACATTGGGGAGCTACAACAGATAATCAGGCTAAAGCTAAAAAACAACCTTTAACCAAAATTACGGTTGACGTTACACTATTAAAATATCGTAAAAATAAGTTAGAATCAGTGTTGTAACGAATAAATTGCTGTGGTATTATGAGTATACGAATTCGGTTGTTTAGAGACTGTCGACGATGTTGTCAGCTTCTGGAAATTGATCTTCATTAACGTATCTTTTCGCCGTGCCCACACCGAAATGATGCGTTTTTTTGTTGCCTAAAATAATAACGATTTTTTGAAAGGATGTTAATTTTTGACGAATCATATTGCATTATTTGAACCACTTATGCCTGCTAATACAGGTAATATTGCTAGAACTTGTGCTGGAACGGATACTGAACTACATTTAATTGAGCCCTTAGGATTTTCAACAGACGATAAATATTTAAAACGTGCTGGACTAGACTATTGGGATAAAGTAAAAATTACGTATCATAAAAATTTACAAGATTTTTTAGCATCTATTCCAGATCAGAAACAACTTTTTTTGGTTTCAAAATTTGCACCGCAAACTTATTCACAAGTAGATTATTCTGATGTGAATAAGGACTATTACTTCTTGTTTGGTAAAGAGACAACAGGTCTTCCTGAAAACTTTATGCGCCAAAATGAAGAGAAAGCAATCCGAATTCCACAAGATGATACGCACATTCGTGCCTTAAACTTATCTAATTCAGCTGCTATTGTAATTTATGAAACACTTAGACAACAAGACTTTTTAAATCTAGATAAAACACACACGTATGAAAATGATAAGCTAAAATAAGTAGCTTGAGCATTTTATAGACTAGAAATTCATAAATGGGTTATACTTGCTTCGGGTTAAGAAATAAACCGGTATTTATGATGAACAGTCATTTTATAAAATGGAAGGGTGTGAGCTAACTTGTTTCAAGTAATAACAATGTTTGGATTTGATGAACCATGGTGGTTTTTTGATGATTGGAAAAGTCATATTCAAAAAACAGTTGATTTTGATTCAATGGATGAAGCGATGGCTTTTTTTGAGGAACAATCTAGCGCATTTACCACTGAATTTAGCCATCAAAAAAGTAAACGTCAATTTTTGACAGCATTTTGGAATGAGGAACAAATGGATTATTGTTCAGATTGTGGTGATGATTTACAGTTATATCAAGGGTTACTGTTAGTTAAAGATGGCAAAGAAATTACAGCCAAAAAAGAGAGTTAATAACATAATTGTTATTAACTCTCTTTTTGTGGAAATGACTAGACAATGACACGGAAGGTAATTAAGATATGGTATAATTGAGTATCTATTTTAACAGAAGGAGGAACTGTTTTGGCTCAAAAAAAGAAAAGAAAAAAAAGAACAACAAAAAAAACAGTTCAATACAAATTTTCTAAAAATATAATTGGTGTTATATTTTTATTGTTTGGAATATTTGGTGTGCTAGCACTGGGATATTTGGGTGCTTTATTTGCTAACGTTTTCCGTTTGTTTGTTGGTAATACATATCAATTCGCATTATTAATTCTCGGTGTATATGGAAGTTACTTAATGATTATGGGAAAAGAGCCCAAAGTTAAGAAAAGAATTAATTGGGGATCCGTTATTTTATATGTTGGTGTTTTAGTCTTTCTTGAAGCCTGGTTTGTTGGGCACTCATCGGTGCATAGCCAATTTATTCAATATACATGGCAGACACTTGTTTCCGATTTTCGACAATCTGCAGTTAGTTCAACAGTTGGCGGTGGAATGATAGGGGCAAGCTTATACCAATTATCGTACTTCTTAATTTCACAAGCAGGCACCTATATTGTTAGTGTACTTTTCATCTTAGCCGGATTATTTATTTTTTTTGATCTCTCTTTTTCAGAAGTTATGTATACTGTTCAACGCTATCTAAACGTAATTATTGCTTGGACAAGAGAAGGTTTTCGCCGAATGAAAGTAGCAATAGATAGTTTTAAAGAAGAAAGAAAAGAAAATAAAGCAGAACAAGATGAAGAAGAATTAAAACCTGTAATTGACCATAGAACTGAAGAAAAGGAAATAAAAACTGAACGAGAAGTGACCGTTGATGAACCACCTATCATTACGCAACAAGAACCAGATTCAGAATTAGATTCAGAAGATGATCCTAAGATAATATCAAGTACAGTGGCTGATGATAATGAAGATTACCAATTACCACCAGTTACATTACTTACAAAAATTCCAAAAGAAGACCAAAGTGGCGAATATAAAACAATTGAAAAAAACACAAAAATATTGAAGCAAACATTTGAAAGCTTTGGTGTTGATGTTGAAATTAAAAGTGTGAGTTTAGGACCATCTGTTACTGAATATGAATTACATCCGGCAATTGGTGTTAAAGTTAGTAAAATTGTTAACCTTGCGGATGACTTAGCCTTAGCACTTGCTGCCAAAGATATTCGAATTGAAGCACCAATTCCTGGAAAATCACTTATTGGGATTGAAGTACCAAATTCTAAAGTATCAATGGTTTCATTCAGGGATGTGATTGAATCTCAACAAAAGAATCCAACACCAGATAAAGTTCTCGAAGTTCCTTTAGGTCGCGATGTTTCAGGCCAATTGGTAACAGCAGATTTAACAACGATGCCGCATTTATTGATTGCTGGCTCAACTGGTAGTGGTAAGTCAGTTGCAATTAATGGCATTATCACAAGTTTATTGATGAATACGAAACCAAATCAGGTTAAGTTTATGTTGATTGATCCTAAAAAAGTAGAGTTAGGTGTCTATAATGGTATTCCACATCTATTAACGCCGGTTGTTACAAATCCTAAAAAAGCATCACGAGCTTTACATAAGGTTGTTTCTGAAATGGAGCGACGCTACGAATTGTTTGCAGATGCTAGTCAACGTAATATTTCTGGATATAATCAAATGATTATGCAAGAAAACGCAGATGACGGACAAAAAAGAGCAACGTTACCTTATATTGTTGTCATTGTTGATGAATTGGCAGATTTAATGATGGTAGCCTCGAATGAGGTTGAAGATGCGATTATTCGTTTAGCACAAATGGCTCGAGCAGCTGGAATCCATATGATTTTGGCAACGCAACGTCCATCTGTTGATGTTATCACAGGATTGATTAAAGCTAACGTACCATCACGTATGGCTTTCGCTGTTTCCAGTGGGATTGACTCGAGAACAATTATTGATAGTAATGGTGCTGAAAAGCTTTTAGGTCGTGGGGATATGTTATTCCTACCAATGGGGCTAAATAAACCCATTCGTGTACAAGATGCTTACATTTCAGATAAAGATGTTGAAAGTGTTATTTCGTTTATTAAAAATCAGCAAGAACCACAATACGATGAAACGATGATTGTGACTGATGAAGAAACAGCTAACTCAGGATCAGCGTCTGATTCAGAAGACGAATTATTTGGGGACGCTGTTAAATTAGTGACTCATGAACAATCTTGCAGTGTATCCATGTTACAGAGACGTTTTAGGATTGGCTACAATCGAGCTGCTAGAATTGTTGATGAAATGGAAGCAAAAGGAATCGTTGGACCGCCAGAGGGAAGTAAGCCGCGCAAAGTGTTGATAAATGAAGAAACTGATGGTCCTAATTAGGGCTTTCAGTTTTTTTGTTTAGCCTAAACAGATTACGAAACAATTAAATTTGTGTTTCACTAGTCTTTCAATTATCATGGTAAAAGAACATCCGATTTAAAAGGAGGCACATTTTCGTGCGTAAACAATTAGAAACAGGTGTCAACTTAACTGTTATTGAAAATAGTCAATTTAAAACGAATAGAATCGTTATTAATTTTATAGCACCTTTAACCGGAAAAGAATCTGCAGAACGTATGCTATTAGCTAACTTATTAGAAATTAGTAGTGCAGAATATCCATCTCAACAAAAATTAGCCGAAAAATTATCAGAACTTTATGGTGCAAGTTTTGGTATCACTGTTAGTAAAAAAGGAAACTTTCACTTAATAAGTTTAATTTTAAACGGTGTAAACGATAAATTCTTAGAACATAAAACAGAAAGTTTAAAAAAAATATTTGCTTTTATCAAAGAAATTATTTTCAATCCGAATGTGACTGATGGCCATTTTGACGAAGAAACATTTAAACGCCAAAAGGAAAATTTGATGATGTCTATCAGAAGTATTAGTGATGATAAACAATCGTACGCAGGATTAGAATTACAGAAACTTTACTTTCAAAACGATCAAGCTATTCCTAGCTATGGGACTGTAGAAGATATTGAAAAGATAACTGCAACTAGCTTATTTGATTACTACAAACAAATGCTTACAACTAATCGAGTAGACATTTTCGTCCTTGGTGAATTAGATGAATCAGAAACTGAAACTATTGTTAAAACGTTGCCTTTTAAACCTCGAGATTTTAAAATGATACCTATATTCTATGATCAAGCTATTAAAGAAGTTGTGACTAAAACAGAAACGCAAGCAGTGACTCAGGGTAAATTAAATCTGGCATATCAGTTACCAGTTTATTACAGAGAAAATGGGTACTATGCGGGTCTTATTTTCAATGGCGTTTTTGGCGGTTCACCACTAGCTAAGTTATTTGTAAATGTTCGTGAGAAAGCTAGTTTGGCTTATTATGCAAGTAGCTCGTTAGATACATTTAGAGGTATTTTAACTGTACAAACAGGCATTGAACCACAAAATAAAGATAAAGTTATCGAAATTGTTCAACAACAATTAGATGATATTATCGCAGGTGACATTAGTGATGAACTATTAAATAAAACAAAAATGACAATGATTAACCAATATCAAAGTAGTCTTGACTCACAAATGGCGTTAATTAATCAATCGATGATTGATCAATTAACAAGCACAGAAGTTAGTGCAACAGAGTGGATAGACGGCATTAATAGCGTGGATAAAGCTGCCGTTCAAGCTATCGCTCGTAATGTTAAATTACAAGCAATCTTCTTTTTGAATGGGGAAATTAATTAATGAAAACATTAGAATACCCGCAGTTTGACGAAATATTATATACAGAAACTTTGGAAAATGGCTTGAAAGTAAATATATTACCTCGTAAAGGTTTTCATAAAACTTATGGTATATTCACAACAAATTATGGCTCAGTTGATAGTGTATTTGTACCAATTGGTGAAGAAGATGTTGTTCATGTACCGGATGGTATCGCCCATTTTTTAGAACATAAAATGTTTGAAAAAGCAGATCATGATGCGTTTGATTTATTTGGAGAATATGGTGCTAGTGCAAATGCTTTCACAAGCTTTACACGAACGAGCTACTTATTTTCAAGCTCTAATCATGTTCCTGAAAACATTGAAACATTACTAGATTTTGTGCAAGATCCGTATTTTACACCTGAAACAGTTGAAAAAGAAAAGGGAATTATTGGACAGGAAATTCAAATGTATGACGACGATCCTAATTGGCGTTTATACTTTGGTATTTTAGGTAACCTTTACCCAAATCACCCGGTTAGCAGTGATATCGCTGGAACAATTGAATCAATCGATAAAATTACGGCAGATGATTTATATAAGTGCTATGAAACATTTTATCATCCAAGTAATATGAATTTATTTATTGTAGGAAATGTTGATCCAGAAGAAACTTTAGATTTAATTAAAAATAATCAAAATCATAAAAAGTTTCCAGAAGCAGCAGAAACAATTAAACGATTAATTCCAGAAACTCAAGTAGACGGTTCAGACATCATGCCATATCGTGCAACTGAGATGGCCATTCAACGTGCTAAAACAATTGTTGGTATAAAAGGATTAGATAATGTTCCAGAAGGCCGTAACGGCTTGAAATACAAAGAGACAATCCATATGCTTCTTTATCTTTTGTTTGGTGACACGGCCCCTCAATATATGAAATTATATGATGAAGGGACGTTAGATGATTCCTTTGGCTATGAATTTGAAATTGAACGTGGCTTCCATTTTGCAAGTATTAGTGGTGATACTGATGACCCTCAAAAGTTATCGGATGCCATTATTCATATTTTAGAGAATGCGTCAGAGTACCTTTCAGGGGCTGAGGCCCAGTTTGAATTGGCTAAACGTGAAATGTTAGGTCAATCCATTCAATCGATGAACTCACTTGAGAGCATTGCAAATCAGTATGATGGTGATTTGTTTGATGATGCCACTGTTTTTGATAGGGCACCAATTATTGAAAATATGACATTAGATCAAGTTCGCCAAGGAGCTAAAGATTTTATTCGTTCTGAAGCAATTAGTGTCTACCAAATTATGGCTAAAGAGGATGATTAAATGAGTTGGGCAGTTATCTTTGGAGCGTCTGGTGATATTGGTCAAATGATTGCAAGACAATTGGCAGATATTGGTTGGTCGCTAACAATGCATTATTATCAAAATGATGAAGCAATTATGGGATTAACACAAGAGTTGAGGGGAAAATATCCAAAACAAGATTTTTTGCCGTTACAATTTGATATGACAGCGACTAATGTTGATCCAGTGATATCCCAACTATTTGCCGTAGATGCTGTAATATTTGCTGAAGGAACAACTTCTTACCATTTATTCAATGAAGCCCCAATGTCTGATTTAGATAAAATGATGAAGATGCAAGTTCAAACACCATTGGCATTAATTCAGAAATTGGAACCAAAGTTAGCCCAAAATCATTTTGGCCGAATTATATTTATTGGGTCAATTTATGGAGGCGTTGGTAGCCCAATGGAAGTACTGTACAGTACTGTAAAAGGTGCGTTATCGTCCTTTGCCAATGCTTATAGTAAAGAAGTTGCCTCGTTAGGTATTACGGTTAACGTGGTGGCACCAGGCGCAGTTGATACAAAAATGAATCAACAATTTTCGAAAGATGCAAAGAAAGATATCTCAAGTGAAATTCCAATGGGACGTTTCGCACATCCCGAAGAAATTGGATTTTGGGTAAAACAATTATTAGCCAAAGAGGCAGGGTACCTCACCGGTCAAACGATTTATGTTTCAGGCGGATGGTTGAAATAAAATAATAAAATTTTAACAAATTGGACATGACGATTATGTTATACTGATTGTTAGAAGATTAACTATTAAACTAAGTGGAGAATTAGACATGAGTGAAATTGGAAAAACATTACAAGAAGCGAGAATAAATAAAGGATATACGTTAGATGATTTACAACAAATGACGAAAATTCAAAAACGTTATTTGATTGCAATTGAAGATGAAAAATTTTCTGATTTACCAGGAGATTTTTACGTTCGAGCATTTGTTAAACAATATGCAGAGACGGTTGATTTGGATGGGGATAAATTATTAAAAGAATTCAATGAAACACTTCCAGATACACAAGAAACAGTCGTTGCAAAGGAACAAGTATCACGTTCTGAAAAGTCTGCTAAACTACCAAAAGACGGTAATTTTGATAAGTTTATGTCGTACTTGCCAACAATTATTATTGTTGTGATTGTCTTAGGGATTTTGGGTACAATTTATGGTGTGACATTGAATAGTAAAGATACAGATACTCAAATTGAAAGTTCAAGTTCTAAAGTATCTGTTTCAACTGACTCAAAAACTAAAACTTCTAGTTCTGAATCAGTAAAGGCTAGTTCTTCATCTGATAAGAAAACGCAAAAATTAACATATGTTTCAGATGCGGGAACAAACACTGTTTACACAATGGAAAATGCACCAACAACTTCTAAAGTTAAATTAGTAGCTTCTGGTAGTGCTGCTTGGAGCTCAATTACGGCTGATGGCACACAACTATGGCAAGCAACACTTGTCTCAGATGCAACGGATACTGTTACAATCCCAGCCGGTACAAAGTCATTTGTCTTTAGCTTTGGTAATGCACCAGCTATGAGTATCACGATTAACGGTAAAAAATTTAATTTTATGAAAACAAATGCAACTCTACAAGTTAGAACAGTTACTGTAAATATTAAATAAGCCAGAATTGTCAACAACGGATACTATGTTGTTGGCAATTTTTGAAAAAGGGGATCATTATGAATTTACCAAATAAATTAACGGTTGTGCGGATTATTTTAATTCCAATCTTCATGCTTGTATTGTTATTACCAATTGATTGGGGAATGGTTACTTGGGTTGGTACACAGATTCAGGTGACACATCTAATTGGTGCAATTATTTTTGCAGCTGCCTCATTAACAGATTTTTTAGATGGTCAAATTGCACGTCGCCAACATTTAGTTTCTAATTTTGGCAAATTTGCAGACCCATTGGCAGATAAAATGCTTGTAATGACTGCATTTGTTATCCTTGTTTCATTTAACCAAGTACCTGCATGGGTAGCTGCAATTATTGTTTGTCGCGAACTTGCGGTAACAGGATTACGATTGATTATTGTTGAAAATGATGGGGAAGTTATGGCTGCAGCTATGCCAGGCAAAATTAAGACAACAACCCAAATGATAGCTATTATTTTATTGTTTTTAAATAATGTGTTATTTGCAGCAATTAATGTACCTATGGCTGCCATTTTTCTTTATATTTGTTTATTCTTTACTGTTTATTCAGGTATTGATTACTTTGTTCAAAATAGAGCTATTTTCTCAGATTCATTTGAAAAATAAAAATATTTAGACTAAAACATTTAACCGTTTTAGTCTTTTTTAATTAAATTAGGAGGCAACATCATGCATGCAGAAATAATTGCGGTTGGTACAGAAATATTATTAGGACAAATTGTAAATACGAACAGTGCTTTCTTAGCTGAAAAATTAGCTGATTTAGGTGTAAATGTATTTTATCAGACAGTTGTAGGGGATAATGAAGAACGAATGTTAGAGGCAATTGAACTGGCTTCAAAACGAAATGATTTGGTTATCCTTTCTGGTGGCTTAGGACCAACAGAAGACGATTTAACGAAGCAGATGGTCGCCAAATTTTTAAATGAGAAGTTAGTTGAAAATAAGGACGCCATGTTAAAAATAGAAGATCATTTTACACAAACGGGTCGTCAAATGACTGAAAACAACAAATTACAAGCTTTGTATATAGAAGGATCAAAACCAATTAAAAATCATGCTGGAATGGCTGTTGGTGATTTTTACAAAGGTGATTCGTGTGATTTCTTATTATTACCTGGACCACCTAAGGAATTGAAAACAATGTTTAATAAGGAAGTTGAACAGCTATTAAAAGAAGAATATAACTTAAATAGTCATCTTGAATCAAAAGTTTTACGTTTTTATGGCATTGGTGAATCTAAATTGGTGACTGAATTAAAAGAGATAATTGATTCACAAACTAATCCTACTATTGCACCATACGCCAAGACAAATGAGGTCACTTTGCGAATTACGGCAAGTCCTACAGACAAAAAATCAGCTGTAGAATTAATTAACGAAATGGAGATTTATGTACTTTCCAAAGTTGGTGATTATTTCTATGGCTATGGGGATGACAATTCGTTACAAAATATTGTTGTAACTAAATTAATTGAAAAAAACTTATCTATTTCTGCAGCCGAAAGTTTAACAGCTGGATTATTTCAAAGTACATTAGCAGAAATACCAGGTGTCTCAAAAATTTATGATGGTGGATTTATAACATATGCTAATACAGCCAAATCTGATATTTTAGGTATTTCGACTGAAGATATTAAAAAATATGGTGTTGTTAGTGAAGAAACCGCTAAACAAATGGCCCAACAAACACAAAATAAAATGAAAACAAATATTGCTATTTCATTTACTGGTGTTGCAGGTCCAGATGAGCTTGAAAATCAGAAAGCTGGAACGGTTTGGATTGGATTAGCAATTAAAAATAGTCCCGTTATTGCAAAACAATTTCATTTTGCTGGAAATAGAGAAACAATTAGACAAAGAAGTGTTCTAAGTGGACTTAAATGGATATTTGATGAAATTAATGAGTAAATAATTAAATTTGGCAATGGATTGTTGTTGACAGCGGGGGGCAATTAACCGTAAAATACTAAAGTGTATATGAACAAAATAAAAAACATCTAAAAATTTATGATTAGTTAAATTAATCATTATTTGATGATGCGGAGGTGGACTTTTATGGGATCTATAACAACCGTATTAATCCTCGCTATCATCGCTATTATTGCTTTAGTTGTTGGAATTTTTATTGGAATTGCATATAGAAAGTCAAATTTCGAAAAAACACTTGATGTCGCAACGCATACGGCTGAAGGTATTTTAAAAAGTGCAAAGAAAGATGCTGAGACTCAGAAAAAAGAGGCTGTTTTAGAGGCTAAAGAAGAAAGTCAAAGTTATCGTGATAAAATAGACAATGAGTTAAAGGAACGACGTTCAGAAATTCAAAAGCAAGAAAATCGAGTAATTCAACGTGAAGAAACTTTAGATCGTAAAGATGGCGCACTAGATAAACGAGAACAAACGCTTGAGAACAAAGAGAAAAAAGTAACGTCTGACCAAAAACTTGTTGACACAAAACAACAAGAAGCTACTTCACTGATTCAGGAACAACAAGAAGAACTTGAAAGAGTTGCTTCTCTAACACAAACACAAGCACAGACTATTATTATGGACGATACGAAAGAATCATTAAGTCATGAACGAGCTGTTATGATTAAGGAAAGTGATAAGCAAGCTAAATCAGAAGCTGATCGTAATGCTAAAGATTTAGTTGCTCAAGCTATTCAAAGAAGTGCAGCTGACATGGTATCTGAAACAACTGTTTCATTAGTTACCTTGCCAAATGATGAAATGAAAGGCCGTATTATTGGCCGCGAAGGACGTAACATTCGAACATTAGAGACCTTAACAGGGATTGATTTAATTATCGATGATACGCCAGAAGCAGTCGTTTTAAGTGGGTTTGATCCAATTCGTCGTGAAATTGCCAAAATGACTCTTGAAAAATTAATTCAAGATGGTCGGATTCATCCGGCACGAATCGAAGAAATGGTTGAAAAATCACGTAAAGAAATGGATGAAAAAATTCGTGAATTAGGTGAACAAACAACCTTTGATCTCGGACTTCATACAATTCATCCTGATTTAATTAAAACAATTGGTCGATTAAATTATCGTACAAGTTATGGTCAGAATGTGTTAAGCCATTCTATTGAAGTTGCCAAAATAGCAGGTGTGTTAGCCGCTGAATTGGGTGAAGATGTTACATTAGCAAAACGCGCAGGATTGTTACATGATATTGGTAAAGCAGTTGATCATGAAGTTGATGGTTCACATGTGGAAATTGGCCTTGAATTAGCTAAGAAGTATAAAGAAAATGATGTTGTCATCAACACTATAGCTTCACATCATGGTGATGTTGAAGCTAAATATACTATTGCTATTCTTGTTGCAGCGGCAGATGCTGTTTCAGCTGCAAGACCAGGCGCACGAAGTGAATCGTTAGAAAATTATATTCATAGACTTGAAAAACTTGAAGATATTACACATGAATTTAAAGGTGTACAGAAAAGTTATGCAATTCAAGCTGGTCGTGAAGTACGTGTTATTGTCACGCCAAATGAAGTTAATGATATTCAAGCAACTGTCTTAGCTCGAGATATTAAAAACAGAATTGAAGATGAACTCGAATACCCAGGACATATTAAAGTGACTGTCGTTCGAGAAACAAGAGCAATTGAGTATGCTAAATAAAAAAATGATGATTTAAGATTAATTTCTTAAATCATCATTTTTTGTCTATTAAAAAGAAAAAATGTTAAACTAGTTTTATATATAAGAAAAGAGGACAACCATGCGTTTATTATTTGTCGGAGATGTCGTTGGCGATTCAGGTCAACAAATGATTAAAGAGTATTTACCAAAATTAAAAAGAAAATTTCATCCACAGGCTACCATTGTAAATGGTGAAAATGCAACGAAGGGTAGAGGTATTAATGAATCTGTCTATAAAGCATTCCTTCAAACAGGTGCTGATGTTGTAACCATGGGTAACCATACTTGGGATAATAGAGATATTCAAGATTTTATTGGTGGTGCAAAAAAATTAATTAGACCAGCTAACTTCTCAGCAAACCAAGTACCTGGGATTGGACATACAATTATTAATATTAATCAGCAAAAATTAGCTGTGATTGATTTGCAAGGACGTGTTTTTATGTCTCCTTCAGATGATCCGTTTGCAGTTGTTCAAGATATTTTAGAAGAAGTCAAAAAAGAGACTGATTTCATTTTTATTGATTTTCATGCTGAAACAACGAGTGAAAAAGAAGCTATAGCATGGTTCTTAGATGGTCAAGTATCTGCGGTAGTAGGTACGCATACACATGTGCCTACTAATGATGCGCGTATTTTACCTAAAGGAACTGCCTTTATGTCAGATGTTGGTATGACAGGACCATACGATGGTATCTTAGGAATGAAACGTGAAAATGTAATTGGTCGCTTTTTATCGCAAATGCCAACACGATTTGAAGTGGATGAAACAGGTCGTAAAACGTTATCTGCTTGTGTGATAGATATTGATGACAAAACGGGACATGCTAAAAAGATATTCCCTGTATTAATTAATGATGACCATCCTTTTATGGATTAATTTAGAGATAGGAGGGCATCTCGACTATGCCGCAAAAAACAAAACTAACGCCAATGATGATACAATATTTTGACATTAAAGCACAGTATCCTGATGCTTTTTTGTTTTATCGTCTTGGTGATTTTTATGAACTATTTTATGATGATGCTGTTAAAGGGTCGCAATTACTCGAATTAACGTTAACAACACGTAATAAAAAAGCTGATGATCCTATTCCAATGTGTGGCGTACCGCATCATGCTGCTCAAAATTATATCGATATTTTAGTTGAAAAAGGATACAAAGTCGCAATATGTGAACAAGTTGAAGATCCTAAATTAGCTCAAGGTATGGTTAAACGTGAAGTTATTCAGCTAGTAACACCAGGAACAACGATGGATAACGGTGCGAAGGAGTCTAAAGAAAATAATTATTTAACAGCTATTATAGAAGACAACAATAGTTTTGGATTTGCTTATGTTGATTTATCAACAGGTGAATTAAAAACGAGTCGCTTAGATAATTTAGATAATTTAATTAATGAAATAATGAGTTTGAGAACTAAAGAAATTGTGATTAATGATAGTTTGTCTGATGAAACAATCGAAACATTAGAAAAATTAAATATTATGCTTTCTAAACAAGAAATTGTTGAAAATCATGCTGAATCAAGTTATGCGATTCAAGATTTAACAGATTCACTAGAAATCTCGGTTGTAACTGACTTGTTAACGTATCTTTCAGTTACGCAAAAACGAAGTTTAGATCATTTACAAAAAGCAGTTCATTATGAGCCTGATTTTTTCTTGAAAATGGATCATTATTCAAAATATAATTTAGAATTAATGCAAAATATTCGAACGGGCAAGAAGCAAGGTACTTTATTGTGGTTATTAGATGACACAAAAACAGCTATGGGTGGTCGTTTACTTAAACAGTGGATTGATAGACCGCTTATTAACTATGCTGAAATTTTAGACCGTCAAAATAAGGTTGATTTATTGATTAACCATTATTTTGAAAGAAGTACGTTACAAGAAGAGTTAGTTAAAGTTTATGATTTAGAAAGATTGGCAGGACGTGTCGCTTTTGGTAGCGTAAATGGGCGAGATTTAGTTCAACTTAAATTATCGCTTAAACAAGTTCCTAAAATTAAATATGTTTTAGACGAAATTGACGATGGTACTTTTTCTGATGTTATCAATAAATTAGATCCAGTCGATGATATTTCTAATTTAATAGAACGTGCCATTGTTGATGAACCACCTTTATCAGTGACTGATGGTCACCTATTTAAACCGGGGTATAATGATAAATTAGATATTTATCAAGATGCAATGAAAAATGGTAAACAATGGTTAGCTGAAATGGAAGCCAAAGAAAGAAATCTAACGGGGATTAAAAATCTTAAAATTGGATTTAACCGTGTTTTTGGTTATTTTATCGAAGTGACAAAATCTAATATTATTAATGTTCCAAAAGACCGTTATGAACGAAAACAGACGTTGACTAATGCTGAACGTTATATCACACCTGAACTGAAAGAACGTGAAAGTATTATTTTAGGTGCTGAGAGTAAAGCGATGGATTTAGAATATAAATTGTTTGTCGAAATTAGAGATATTGTTAAAAAATCAATTGAACGATTACAGATATTAGCTCAAGGAATTGCCACGTTAGACGTCTTACAAAGTTTCGCGGTTGTTAGTGAAGACTCACATTTTGTAAAACCACAATTATTAAAAGAAGGTCATCAATTGGATATCACAGCTGGTTGGCATCCTGTAGTTGAAAAAGTGATGGGAAAACAAAGCTATATACCAAATGATGTTAGAATGCCTGAAACACTTGATATTTTATTGATTACAGGACCTAATATGTCAGGTAAAAGTACGTATATGCGTCAATTAGCATTAACGGTTGTGATGGCTCAAATCGGTTGTTTCGTACCTGCAGAGGCGGCTAAAATGCCAATATTTGACCAAATATTTACTCGGATTGGTGCAGCAGATGATTTAATTTCAGGTCAAAGTACGTTTATGGTTGAAATGAAAGAAGCTAATCAAGCCTTAGAAAATGCGACTGAGAATAGTTTAATCTTATTTGATGAACTTGGTAGGGGAACGGCAACTTATGATGGTATGGCACTCGCACAAGCGATTATCGAGTATGTGGATAAACATGTACATGCCAAAACACTTTTTTCGACACATTATCACGAATTAACGATACTTGAAGAAACCGTTAGTTCTTTAAAAAATGTCCATGTAGGTGCTATTGAAGAAAATGGTGAATTAATTTTCTTACATAAAATTCAAGAAGGACCTGCAGATAAATCTTATGGGATTCATGTTGCTAAATTGGCGGGAATGCCAGCAGAATTGTTAAGCCGTGCAACATTAATTTTAGATGATTTAGAGCTAAAAAATAAACAATCAGATAGTAAAAAAGAATTACCAACAACCATCAATGAAGATGATACGCAGTTATCTTTATTTGTTAACGAAAACTTGTCAAAGGACCAGTTAGCAGTTGTGGATGAACTTAAAGCACTTAACTTGATGAACATGACGCCAAGAGATATTATGAACGTCTTATATGACTGGCAAGAAAAATTGAACGGATAGAACTGAAGGTGAATGAATGACAAAAATAATTGAACTGCCCACAATTTTAGCGGATCAAATAGCTGCTGGTGAAGTAGTTGAAAGACCTGCATCTGTTGTAAAAGAATTAGTTGAAAATGCGATTGATGCGCATGGCACACAAGTTGATGTAGTCGTTGAGGAAGCTGGGCTTAAATTAATTCAAGTCATTGATAATGGAGATGGCATTGAGGCATCCCAACTGCAGAATGCTTTTAAACGTCATGCCACAAGTAAGATTACTTCAAGAGAAGATTTATTTAAAATCAGTACGCTAGGATTTCGTGGCGAAGCTTTACCAAGTATTGCATCAGTTGCTAAAGTGACTTTGAATACAGCTATTGAAGGGCAACCTGGGGCTGTTATTGCTGTTAACGGTGGTGAGATAGTAGATGAAAAATCATCTGCTAGTCGTAAAGGAACAGAAATAACAGTCTCTGACTTATTTTACAATACGCCTGCACGTTTAAAATATGTAAAGTCTTTGCAAACTGAAATGTCAATTATTAGCGACATGATGAACCGATTAGCAATGAGCCATACAAATATTTCATTTTCTTTAACACATGATGGTAAAGAAGTCTTGAAAACAACTGGAAACGGCCAACTGAAACAAACTATTTCAGCTATCTATGGGGTCAAAAGTGCACGCCAAATGCTTGAATTTAAGGGTCATGATTTAGATTTTAAGATTAGCGGTTATACATCACTGCCAGAATTAACGCGTGCTGGCCGACAGTTTATATCTATTTTAATTAATGGACGTTACGTTAAAAATGTTAATTTAAATAAAGCAATCATTAAAGGATATGGATCAAAATTAATGGTTGGACGCTATCCGATTACAATTTTGAATATTCAATTAGATCCCATGCTAGTTGATGTGAATGTTCATCCAACTAAGCAGGAAGTAAGATTGAGTAAAGAACCAGAATTAACTGAACTTATAAAAAAGATTATCTATGAACGTATTGCTGAAGAAAATTTAATTCCGGAAGCATTAGAGAATTTAAGTTCTAAGAAACGTGAAAAAATAGATACGGATCAATTACAATTTGATTTGAATGAAGCCTCAAGTAAATATCAAGCTAAGCCTAAATTCTCATCAGTACAAACGGATGCAGTAACAAGTGGTGAACCTAAGATTACAATTGGCGAAAATTTAAATCATTTATCAAGGAATATTGAACCAATCTCAATTCAAGTTGCTGAACAATTGGATTCGAAACGAGTTAGCACATTTGAGACACAATATGCTAATGAAATTAATGTGGCACCATTTTCTATTGTTACGCCGGATGAAACAGGCGATGTACAGAAAGAGAATGATGAAGAAATAGCTACCACGAAAAAGAGTGAACAAAGGTTTCCTGATTTAAAATATATTGGCCAAATGCATGGAACCTATTTATTTACAGAATCGGAAGACGGGTTATATATATTAGACCAACATGCTGCACAAGAACGTATTAATTATGAGTTTTATCGTAAGCAAATTGGTGACGTTTCTAGTGACTTGCAAAATCTATTGGTACCGATTGTTCTAGAATATACAGTAAGTGAAGCTATAATTATTACTGAACATACCGATATATTGGAAAAAATCGGACTCATCCTTGAACCATTTGGACAAAATAGTTTCATTATTAGACAGCATCCAACCTGGTTTAAAGAAGGGCAAGAAGAAAGTACGATTCGAGAAATGATTGATTACTTACTCACAGATGGGAAAATAGTGATTGCTGAATTTAGAGAAAAAGCGGCGATTATGATGAGTTGCAAGAGGGCAATCAAAGCAAATCACCACCTTGATGATCGACAAGCTAAGGCATTGATAAGTGAGCTAAAAAATGTTGAAAATCCATTTAATTGTCCACATGGACGACCAGTTTTAGTTCATTTTTCTAATCAAGACATGGAACATTTCTTTAAACGAATTCAAGATTCACATCAAACCGGTCACGAAGGTTAGGCTAAGAATCAATTGTTGCCAAATATTTGGTGATAATTGATTTTTTTGTAAGAAAAGCGATAACTGTATAAATAAGTGGTCTATGGTACACTATTAAAAGCAGATTCATGTAGATTAGGAAAAGTGGGAAAATAATATGTATGAGTATTTTATGGGCCAAATAACGGCTGTAACACCTTTTTATCTTGTTTTAGAAGTTAATGGAATAGGCTATCAAATTTTTGTTGCTAACCCATTTAGGTACCAAGAAGATTCAAAAAAAGTTGTTAAAATTTTTGTTTATCAGGCTATTCGTGAAAATGATATGACGTTATTTGGTTTTTACGATTTAGATGAAAAAAAATTATTTGAAAAATTATTGAATGTTTCAGGAATCGGTCCTAAGAGTGCGCTTGCTATTTTAGCCAATGATGATCATCGTGGTTTAGTTAATGCGATTAATACAGAAGATGTTAGTTATTTAATTAAATTTCCAGGTGTTGGTAAAAAAACAGCACAACAAATCGTGCTTGATTTAAAAGGTAAATTAGATGATATTGAAGGTCAAGCAACCACAATGCCAGGACAACAATCGCTTGATTTCATTCCGGCACAAGCATCACCATTTATGAAAGAAAGTCTTGAAGCTTTATCTGCTTTAGGATATTCTCAACGTGAGATTAAGGCTATTAGTAAGAATCTAGAATCATTCGAAGCAGACTCAACGGATGCTTATCTACGAGAAGGCTTAAAATTATTAATGAAAAAATAAAAGGAGGTTGATAAAATGACAGAACAACGGATTATTTCGAATGAACCGGAAGATAATCAGGAAGAATCCATTGAAAAGTCACTTCGTCCCCAATTTTTATCACAATACATTGGTCAAGATAAGGTTAAAAATGAATTAAGTGTGTATATCCAAGCTGCTAGACAACGTGAAGAGGCACTTGATCATGTATTGTTGTATGGGCCACCTGGGTTAGGTAAAACAACACTTGCAATGGTTATTGCAAATGAAATGCAAGTGCAAATTAAAACAACTAGTGGACCAGCAATTGAAAAATCTGGAGATCTTGTGGCACTTTTAAATGAATTACAACCTGGGGATGTCTTATTTATTGATGAAATTCATCGTTTACCCAAGATGGTTGAAGAAATGTTGTATTCAGCTATGGAAGATTTTTTTGTAGATATTGTTGTTGGCCAAGGCCCAACAGCACATCCCGTTCATTTTCCACTACCTCCATTCACATTGATTGGTGCAACAACACGGGCGGGCCTTCTATCAGCACCGTTACGAGATCGATTTGGGATTGTTGAACATATGGCCTATTATAATCAATCTGATTTGCAAGAAATTGTCATTCGATCAGCAGATATTTTCAATACAAAAATTGAAGAAAGTGGCGCTCATGAGTTAGCTCGACGCTCACGTGGAACACCACGAATTGCGAATCGCCTATTAAAAAGAGTTCGTGATTTTGCAGAAGTTTCTGACCAAAGTGAAATTAACCAAGCAACGGCTGATCATGCGTTAAATCTACTTGCCGTGGATAACCGTGGATTAGATGAGACAGATCGCAAACTTTTAGAGACTATGATTGATTTCTATCAAGGTGGTCCAGTTGGTTTGAGTACGTTAGCAGCCAATATAGGGGAAGAAACAGAGACCATTGCTGAAATGGTTGAACCTTATTTAATGCAAATTGGCTTTATAAAACGCACACCAAGAGGGCGAGTTGCAACAATGGAAGCTTATGAACATTTGAATCGACCTTATGACTTTAACGAGAATAAATAGAGAAGGATGACGATATTTTGACTAAACAACTAAGTACTGAAGATTTCGATTATGAATTGCCTCAAGAATTAATTGCGCAAACACCCTTAGAAGAACGTGATGCATCTCGGATGTTAATCTTGGATCATGAGACAGGTAAAATCAAGGATGATTATTTCTATAATGTAATTGACCAATTAAATGCTGGGGACGCTCTTGTAATGAACGATTCGCGGGTGATGCCTGCTAGAATTCATGGAATTAGACCTGATACTGGTGGCCACATCGAAGTGTTGCTATTGAACAATACTGATGGTGATAACTGGGAAACATTAGTAAAACCTGCTAAAAAAATGAAGGTTGGTTCTGTGATTAGTTTTGGTGATGGCCGCTTAACGGCAACGATCATTGAAGAGCTAGAACATGGTGGCCGCATGATTCGTTTTGAATATGAGGGTATATTTATGGAAATTCTGAATGAACTTGGCGAAATGCCGCTACCTCCTTATATTAAAGAAACGCTTGAAGATCAAGAAATGTACCAAACGGTTTATTCAAAGGAAGTTGGATCGGCAGCAGCACCTACAGCTGGTTTACATTTTACAAATGAATTATTAGAAAAGATTGAAGCTAAAGGTGTTCATCTTGTTTATTTAACGCTACATGTTGGATTAGGGACATTTAGACCTGTTAGTGAAACGAATATTGCAGACCATAAAATGCATAGTGAATTTTATCGTTTAACTGAGGATGCAGCTCAACAATTAAATGATGTTCGTAAATCAGGTGGTAAAATTATTGCGACAGGAACAACTACAATTCGGACACTTGAAACAATTGGCTCAAAATTTAAGGGCGCTATTCAAGCTGACAGTGGTTGGACGGAAATTTTCATTAAACCAGGATATGAATTTAAGGTTGTTGAAGGATTTATAACTAATTTTCATTTACCAAAATCAACATTAGTAATGTTGGTTGCAGCATTTACAGGAAGAGAAAATATTTTAAACGCATATAAACATGCAGTTGATTCTAAATATCGATTCTTTAGCTTCGGCGATGCAATGTATATTAAATAGGATGGAGAATTAATAATGGTAGAGCCCGCAATTAAGTATCGGTTAATCAAAAAAGACAAACGGACAGGTGCCAGACTTGGTGAAATTATTACACCTCACGGAACTTTCCCAACGCCAATGTTTATGCCCGTAGGTACACTAGCATCTGTTAAATCAATGGCACCTGAAGAATTAGACGAACTTGGTGCTAATATTATCTTATCAAACACCTATCATTTATGGTTACGCCCCGGTGAAGATGTCGTACAAGAAGCTGGTGGGTTACATAAATTTATGAATTGGGATAAAGGTATTTTGACTGATTCGGGTGGCTTTCAAGTATTTTCATTAGCAAAGATGCGTGATATTACTGAGGAAGGCGTCAAATTTAGAAGTCATCTAAATGGAGAAAAATTATTCTTATCACCAGAAAAAGCGATCCACATAGAAAATGCTTTAGGTGCGGATATTATGATGAGTTTTGATGAATGTCCACCATTTTCTGAAAGTTATGACTATATTAGCAAATCAGTTGATCGGACAAGCCGCTGGGCTGAAAGAGGACTTGAAGCTCATTTGAATCCGAAAGAACAGGCTTTATTTGGAATTGTTCAAGGTGGCGGTCATCGAAATTTGAGAGAACGAAGTGCGCGTGATTTAGTTTCAATGGACTTTCCTGGTTATTCAATAGGTGGGTTATCGGTAGGGGAATCAAAAGCTGAAATGAACCGCGTTTTAGATTTCACAACGCCATTGTTACCAGAAGACAAGCCACGGTATCTAATGGGTGTTGGTTCAGCTGACGCCTTGATTGATGGGGTGTTACGTGGAATTGATATGTTTGATTGCGTGTTACCAACACGTATTGCTAGAAATGGGACAACAATGACTTCAATGGGCCGTGTTGTTGTAAAAAATGCGAAATATGAACGAGACTTTAGACCATTAGATGAAAACTGTGATTGTTATACATGTAAGAATTATACGCGTGCTTATTTACGTCATCTGATTAAAGCAGATGAAACATTTGGTATTCGTTTAACTAGTTATCATAATTTGTATTTTTTAACACATTTAATGGCTGATGTTCGTCAAGCTATTATGGATGACAACTTATTAGAATTTCGTGAAGCATTTTTTGAACAATATGGATTTTATGATAAAAATCCTAAGAATTTTTAAATTTTTTTGAATAACTGTGGTGTTCAGTCAATAAGTTTGATACCCTTGTGTAGTAAGAAAAAAGAAATAGAGGTGACTTATTAATGCAATATAGTAGTATTTTAATGATTGTGGCTTTATTCGTCTTGATGTATTTCATGATGATTCGTCCACAAAAAAAACAACAACAAAAACAACAAGATATGATGAACCAATTAAAACCTGGGGATGCAGTAGTAACTATTGGTCGTTTACACGGCGTTATTGATAGTTTTGATGAAGAGGCAAAAACTGTTACACTTGATTGTGACGGTATTTTCTTAACATTTGAACGCTCAGCAATCGCACGTGTCCTTCCTGCCGCAGTTAAAGTAGAACCTGCAGCTGCAGTTAAGGAAGAAACAACTACTGATGCAGTTATTGAAACAAAAACTGAAGAAGATAAATTCTCTTCTGACGAAAAATAATTATTTTCAAGTATTAACTTTGTGCTAATCAGAGTTAATACTTTTTTTATTGTCTAGTTTAAGACCAACTTTCTTGTTTATTTTACTAATAAAATGTAAACTTATACTATTGATTTTACTAATAAAGAGGACTGAAACCTCAAAAATGAGAGTGGTGTGGAATAATGGAAACTCAACAAAAGGCCTTATTTATTATCTTTGGTGGAACCGGAGATTTAGCAAAGCGAAAATTGTATCCATCTCTTTTCAAACTATTTGAAAAAGGATTTTTAGATGCCAACTTTGCTGTAATTGGGACTGCAAGACGTCCTTGGACAGATGATTTTTATCAAAACGTTGTTACTGAATCTTTAGTTAATGTTAGCGATGATGCTAATAAAATTGCTGATTTCGTATCACATTTTTATTATCAATCACATGATGTGACTGATGTTGCACATTATATAACTTTAAAAAAATTAGCAGATAAACTTGATGAAAAATACCAAATTGAAGGTAACCGTATGTTCTACTTAGCAATGTCACCTCAATTTTTTGGTACGATTGCGACTCATTTAGGGTCACAAAAGTTAGTAACTAAAAATGGATTCAACCGTTTAATTATTGAAAAACCTTTTGGACGCAATTTTGAAAGTGCTAAAAAGTTAAATGATGAAATTACAAATACTTTTGATGAAGATCAAATATTTAGAATTGATCATTACCTAGGTAAGGAAATGATTCAAAATATTCCAGCAATTCGTTTTGGTAATATTATTACGCAAACATTGTGGAATAATAAGTATATAGATAATATTCAATTAACGTTGAGTGAGTCATTAGGTGTTGAAGAACGTGGCGGGTACTATGAAACGAGTGGCGCTATGCGTGATATGTTCCAAAATCACATTATGCAAGTTGTTTCATTATTAACAATGGACATGCCAAAAGAATTTGTTGCATCAGAAATTCGTAAAGAAAAATTAAAGGCTTTAAAAGCAATCCGTATCTTAAAACCTGATGAAGTTAATAAAAACTTTGTTCGTGGACAATATGGTGCAAATGAGGCAGGAACCGAAAAGGCTTATCGTGAGGAAAAACAGATTTCACCTGATTCAATGATTGAAACATTTATTGCTGGTCGTTTAATGATTGACAATGATCGTTGGGCTGGTGTGCCAGTTTATGTTCGCAGTGGTAAACGTCTTGTCGAGAAAAATACTGAAATCAATATTGTTTTTAAAAATGTTGAAAAAAATATTTTTGGAACAAGTGCTGAACATGAACATTTAGGTAAAGATGTATTAACAATTACAGTTGAACCTGATGAACGATTTAGATTGACGATTAATACTAAAGAAATTGGGCAAGGCTTTAACACGAATAAAACGAATTTAGATTATGTTAATTCACCTGAAACAAAAGCTAAAACACCAGAAGCATACGAAAAGTTAATTTTGGATGCGTTAGATGGAAATGCAATTAATTTTGCTCATTGGAATGAAGTTGCTAAGGCATGGAATGTAGCCGATGTGATTTTAGAGACATGGCATAACGATAATGATGATAAAACGTTATTCCCTAACTATTTAAGTGGATCGATGGGTCCAACGGCTTCAGATAAATTATTAACGGATGATGGTAATTACTGGATATACGATCCTAAAAAGTAAAAAACGTTAATCCTTCGGTATTAATTGAAGTAACTCTTGCATGATAATTTTAATTATTTAGGGAAATATTATTTTAATAGACAAAATATCAGAAGTATTATAGTACGAAAGCGATTATAAAAGTATAAATTTATAAGGAGAGTAATGATGAATAAAATTATTATAGATGAAGATTTTTGGAACATCTTTCCAGATGCACAAATTAATATTATGCTTTTAAAAGATATAGATAATCATCCTAAAGAAAATCAAACCGATTTTTATGATAACATGCTTGAACAAGCTGGGGATAAAGCTCAAAAATATTTAACAAATGAATCATTCAAAGACAATTTAGTCGTGGCTAATTGGCGTGAAGCATACCAAAATTTTAAGAAGAAAAAAGGTGCTCGTTCATCAATTGAAGCTTTACTTAAACGAGTTGATCAGGGTAAAGGTGTGGGTTCAATAAATCCGCTTGTTGACCTGTACAATAGTATTTCATTAGAGTATGGTGTACCTGTTGGTGGTGAAGATACAGATGCTATCAAAGGAGATCTTCATTTAGGTGTTGCTAAAGGTGGAGAAGCTTTTTATCCTTTAGGTGATGATAAAAATGAACCAGCTCTGCTTGGTGAAGTTTTATATTATGATGATGATGGAGCAGTTTGCAGATGCTTAAATTGGCGAGATGGTAAAAGAACAATGTTAACAGATGATACAAAAAATGCTGTTATGGTAATGGAATCTGTCAATAAAGAACAGAATGAAATTATTGATGAGGCAATGTTACAATTACAAAAGTCTATTAAAGATAATCTTAATGTAGAAGGTAAAATTTTTAAATTAAATAAGGATAATTCTGTTATAGGTGAATAATATGAAGTACCTCATAATTGTTAAACATAAGTTTAACGATAATGAGGTATTTTTATATCTTAATGGACAATAAAGAGCAATTAATTTGAAAAGGAACGTGCGTTCGTGTAAAATTGCATGAAAAGGATGTGGGACTAATGGCTGAATTAAATGGTATTACAATAGACGATAATTTATTAAAAAGAAAAATTATCCATGTCGATATGGATGCTTTTTATGCGTCAATTGAAGAGCGTGAACATCCTGAATTTATTGGACAACCATTAGTTATTGCCCAGGATCCTAGAAAAAATGGTGGTCGTGGTGTTGTTGCTACAGCAAATTATGAGGCAAGAAAATTAGGTATCCATTCTGCTATGGCAGCCCAAGAAGCTTATGAAATTTGTCCTAAAGCTATTTTTAAATCGCCTGATTTCACACTATATAAAGAAGTTTCAAGACAGCTTCATGAAATATTTCATGAATATACAGAAATGATTGAGCCAATTGCATTTGATGAAGCCTATCTTGATATTACACAGAATAAAAAAGAAATTAAAAGTGCTATTCAAGCAGCGCACATGATTCAAAGAGAAATCTATCAAAAATTACATTTAACCTGTTCAACGGGTGTTTCTTATAATAAATTTTTAGCAAAACTAGCGTCCGATTACAATAAACCAGCTGGAATGACATTAATTCTGCCAGAAGATGTCATTCCTTTTTTATCTGAATTGCCAATTGGTAAATTTAGAGGCGTTGGAAAAAAAACAGAACCAAAAATGATTAATCAAGGTATCCTTACTGGAAAAGAATTATTAGAAAAATCTGAAGTTGAATTAATTCAACAATTTGGTAAATTAGGGTACTTCTTATATAAACGAGTACGAGGTGTTGATGATCGTCCAGTCGAGTGGCAAAGAGAGAGAAAATCGATTGGTAGCGAGCGAACATACGGGAAGTTATTGATGACAACGGATGAAGTTGAAACACAACTTAGGTATATTGCACATTTAGTTTCAGAAACGTTGAGTAAACAACAAAAACATGGGAAAACGTTAGTCATTAAAGTTCGCTATCAGGATTTTACGACGCTAACAAAAAGATTAACATTGGAAGAATTTATTCGTAATGATGCAGCAACTATTTATTTTTATGGACGACAGATTTTTGACGATATATTGGGTGCAGAAAAGGGAATTAGGTTACTTGGATTAACGATGACAAATTTAGCACCAATTGGTTTTGAAAATATGAAACTACCATTATTTGGGAAAAAAGACACAAAACAGCCTTTGTAATTGGCCTCAATAACCGTTATACTTAAGAGCAACTTTGGAAACGAAAGAAGACTAAACATGAAAATTACATGGCTTGGACAATCTAGTATTCAAATTGTTACTGACGATAAGTTGACGATCTTAATTGATCCATTCATTAAAGATAATCCGTTAGTTAAAACGACTATTGACGAATTAAATCCAGATTATATTTTAGTGACGCATGCACACTACGATCATGTGGGTGATACAATTGAGTTAGCAAAAAAATCAGGGGCTAAAGTCGTTACAATCAATGAACTAGCTAATTATTTTGAAGATGAGGGTTTAATTGTTGAGCCTTTAAATTTTGGTGGTCAGCTTAAATTACCTTTCGGTTCAGTAAAACTTATTCCCGCGTGGCATACTGCTGCCTTGGTAATTGATGGTACAGCGAGAACATTAGGTGTAGCTGCAGGGTTTGAATTGCATATTGATGGGAAAGTCTTGTATCATGCAGGAGATACGGCTTTATTTTCAGATATGAAGTTAGTTAATCATATGGAACCTGTTGATTTAGCATTTTTACCGATTGGTGATACTTATACAATGGGTTTAGAAGATGCTGCAATTGCAGCTGAATTTGTACAGGCAAAAAAGGTTGTTCCAATTCATTACAATACGTTTACCAAAATTGAACAAAATCCAGTTGAATTTGTTCAATTATTGAATGATGGTGTGGGGATTATTCCCGAGATTGATATTCCATTTGAGTTCTAAGAAGGAGTCATTTAAGTGAAAATTGAGTTAGAAATTTTAAAAAAAATTAAACAATTTGATACGATTATTATTCATCGTCATCAAAGTCCAGACCCTGATGCAATTGGATCTCAATCGGGGTTAGCAGCAATTATTCGTGCTAGTTTTCCTGACAAAAAGGTTTATCAAGTTGGTGCGCCCTCAGCTGGATTAGTATGGATTAGTGACCAAGATGAAATTTCTGATGAGACGTATAATAATGCACTCGTCATCGTGATTGATACGGCTAATCGTCCAAGAGTTGAAGATGATCGATATACAAGTGGTGCCTACCTAATTAAATTGGATCATCATCCCAATGAAGACGTTTATGGTGATTTAGTTTGGGTGAAAACAAATGCATCAAGTAGTTCTGAATTAGTTATGGATTTAGTTGATGGCGTTGGTGGAGAACTTGTAGTTACTGATGATGCGGCTAGGATGTTATACGCCGGAATTGTTGGCGATACAGGTCGATTCATGTATTCAGCAACAACTGCACATACGATGCAAGTGGTTGCTGAATTAATGACTTATCATTTTTCAACTACTAAAATAAACCAAAAAATGGACAATATTACCGCAGGTGTCGCTAAGTTATCAGGATATGTATATGATAATTTAGTTATTACAGAACATAAAGCAGCATATGTCATATTGACACATGACTATCTAGATTCAATAGAGTTGGGCGATGCTGGTTCATCTCAAATTGTACCTTTACCAGGTAAAATTATTGAAGTTCAATGTTGGGCAATTTTTGTGCAGCAAAAGGATGGTAGCTATCGCGTTCGATTACGATCAAAAGGTCCTGTAATCAATCAGTTAGCAAAAGAGCATGATGGTGGTGGACATCCCATGGCCAGTGGTGCAAGAGCTAAAGACCAAGCAGAGTACGAAGAAATAGTTAAATCACTTGATGATTTAGCTAAGACATATACGGGAGAATAAAATGCCAGAAAATTTTAAAAATTTTGGATTGAAATCGTATCTTTTAAAAGCGATTGAAGCAATTCATTTTAATGTACCAACAGAAGTTCAACAACGCTTAATACCAGTTGTTTTAAAGGGTAAAAGCGTTGTAGGTCAATCACAAACGGGTAGTGGTAAAACACATACTTTCCTATTACCAATCTTTAATCAACTTGATCCTTCAAATAATACGGTTCAAGCAGTTATTACGACACCAAGTCGTGAACTTGCTTACCAAATTTATGAAGCTGCTAAGCAATTGGCAGAATTTAGTCCCGAACCTATTCATATTCAAAATTATGTTGGTGGGACAGATAAACAGCGTCAAATCGATAAATTAAGTAGAAGACAACCACAAATTGTCATTGGGACACCTGGACGTATTGCTGATTTAATGAGCAGTAACGCTTTAGATATTCATAATGCATCAACTTTAGTTGTAGATGAAGCAGATATGACACTTGATTTAGGGTTTTTGAAAGAAACTGATCAAATTGCATCTGCATTACCTTCTGATCTTCAAATGATGGTGTTTTCAGCAACTATTCCACAAAAATTACAACCATTTTTAAAGAAATACATGAAGAACCCAGTAGTTGAAGAAATTGCAGCTAAATCAGTTATTAGTGATACGATTGAAAACTGGATTATTCCAACGAAGGGTCATGATCGTAATGAAGTTATTTATCAATTAATTACGATGGGACAACCATATATCGCACTTATTTTTGCAAATACAAAAACACGTGTTGATGAAATTGTTGAGTATTTACGTGGTAAGAATTTAAAAGTTGCTAAAATTCATGGTGATGTGCCAGCTCGTGAACGAAAACGTGTCATGAAAGAAGTTCAAAATTTAGATTTTCAATATGTTGTCGCAACTGATTTGGCAGCGCGTGGAATTGATATTGAGGGTGTTTCACATGTCATCAATGATGATATTCCAAATGATTTAGAATTCTTCATTCATCGTGTTGGACGTACTGGTCGTAACGGTTTGAGTGGTATTGCGATGACGTTATATGAACCAAATGAAGAAAATAAAATTGCTGAGTTAGAAGCAATGGGGATTAAATTTGCACCTAAAGATATTAAAAAAGGTGAAATCGTTGATTCTTATGATCGTAATCGCCGTGAAAATCGTAAACAAACCAAAGATCCTTTAGCTCCAGTAATCAAAGGAATGGTTAAAAAAGAGAAGAAAAAACGTAAACCTGGATATAAGAAAAAGATTCAAAAAGCAATTAAACGTAAAGATCAAATGGATCGTCGCGTTAACAGAAAACAAAATCGTAAAGAGTCGTAAGCTTAATTTGACAATTTGAGTCGATTTCAATATAATTTTTATTAGAAACAGGGATAAATTTAAATAGCCTAACAGAAACATTTCATTTGCTGAGAGAAATGATTATTTAAAAAAGCTGCCTTGTGTTAAGTATTAATAGAATGACGTCCACTCAACGTTATCGAGTTTAAGAGGTAAACGACTAAAACATCGTTGCAAGTAAGGTGGTACCGCGCTATAAGCGTCCTTACTCGCAGCGGTGTTTTTTGCTTAAAAATAGAAGGGAAGTCACACTTATGAAAAAAATGACAAGTACTGAAATACGCCAAATGTATTTAGATTTCTTTAAAGAAAAAGGCCATACAATTGAACCTAGTGCCTCATTACTACCTGTGGATGATCCCACATTACTGTGGATTAATTCCGGTGTTGCAACTTTAAAAAAATATTTTGATGGATCAGTTGTACCAGAAAATCCTAGAATTACGAATGCCCAAAAAAGTATTCGTACGAATGATATCGAGAATGTTGGTAAGACAGCACGTCATCATACGTTATTCGAAATGTTGGGTAATTTCTCAATTGGGGATTATTTTAAACCAGAAGCAATTAATTGGGCTTGGGAATTATTAACAAGTGAAAAATGGTTCGCATTTGATGCTGAAAAACTATACGTTACTGTTTACCCAAAAGATTTGGAAGCAAAACGTATCTGGTTAGAAGAAGTTAAGTTACCAAAGGATCATCTAGTAGAAGTAGAAGATAACTTTTGGGATATTGGACAAGGACCTAGTGGACCTGATACAGAAATTTTTTATGATCGTGGACAAAGTTTTAATAACTTAGCTGAGGATGATGACGAAAATTATCCTGGTGGCGAAAATGAACGTTATCTAGAAGTTTGGAATATCGTGTTCTCTGAATTTAATCACACACCTGAAAATAACTATGAACCACTACCTCATCAAAATATTGATACGGGGATGGGTTTAGAACGTGTTGTTTCGATTTTCCAAAATGCAAAAACTAATTTTGAAACAGATTTATTCTTACCCTTAATTGATGCAACTGAAAAAATGAGTAATAATAAAAAATATGATGATAATGCCCAAGATGATATTTCATTTAAGGTTATTGCAGATCATGCGCGTGCAATTTCATTTGCCATTGGTGATGGCGCTTTACCTTCTAATGAAGGACGTGGCTATGTTATTCGTCGATTAATTCGTCGTGCAGTGATGCATGGACAAAAATTAGGGATAGAAGGATCATTTTTAACGCAACTTGTACCTGTTGTTGGTAATATTATGAAGGATTATTATCCGGAAGTTTTAGAACAATCAGAGTATATTTCTAAAATTGTTCGTTCTGAAGAAGAACGATTTAATGAAACATTAAAAGATGGATTACAGTTATTAAATAATCTTATTTTAACGACTAAAAAAGAAAATAAAGTAGAGCTAACTGGTGCTGGTGTCTTTAAATTGTACGATACTTATGGTTTTCCATTTGAATTAACGAAAGAATATGCCGAAGATGAAGGATTATCTGTAGATCAAGTAGGGTTTAACGCTGAAATGCAACAGCAGAAGGATCGTGCTCGTGCTGCACGTAGTAATGCTAAATCAATGGGTGTTCAAAATGGGATGTTAACAGATATTAAAACAATTAGTGAATATGTTGGTTATACACAAGCTAATGTGGATGACGCCAAAGTGGTTGATTTAATTGTGGATAACGAGTTAGTAGATAACATAAAACCAGGTGATAACGCTCAAGTTATTTTTTCAAAAACACCATTTTACGCTGAAATGGGTGGACAAGTTGCTGATAAAGGAACTATCAAAGATACAGAAGGCAATGTTATTGCTGAAGTTGAAGAAGTTCAACATGCACCTAATGGACAAAATTTACACGCCATTAAAGTTCTTGCAGCAATGAAAAAAGACCAATTAGTGACACTAGAAATTAATCAAGATTTCCATAAAAAAGTTGAAAAAAATCATACGGCGACACATTTACTTGATCAAGCATTGCGAGATGTTCTGGGCGAACATACACATCAAGCTGGGTCATTAGTCGAACCCACTTATCTACGGTTTGATTTTACAAATATTGGTTCCGTTTCAGAGAAACAGTTAAAACAAGTTGAAAAGATTGTTAACGATAAGATTTGGGCTGAGTTAGCTGTTGAAACTGTTGAAACAGATATTGATTCTGCTAAAAATATGGGTGCCATTGCTTTATTCTCAGAAAAATATGGAAAAATTGTGCGGGTTGTGAAAATTGGCGATTATTCAATTGAATTCTGTGGTGGTACGCACGTTTCAAATACGAGTGAAATCGGCTTATTTAAAATTATTTCTGAATCAGGTGTTGGTGCCGGCGTTCGTCGTATTGAAGCAGTAACTTCTAAAGAAGCTTTTGATTTCTTAAACGGACGTAACGAACTCTTAGAAACAGTAGCACAACAAGTAAAAGTAAATAAAGTCGTAGAAGTTTCAAATAAAATTGAACAATTACAAAGTGCATTAAAAGTAAGTGAACAACAAATTCAAGCATTTGAAGATAAAATTGCTAGCCAACAAGCTGGGGATGTTTTCAAAAATAAACAAGAAATTAATGGTAAAACGTTAATTGCAGCAAAAGTTTCAGTTTCAGGGATGTCTCAATTACGTCAATTGGCTGACCAATGGAAAACCCAAGAATTATCAGATGTTTTGGCTATTGGAACAACAAGTGATGACGGTAAAGTTAATTTAATTACGGCAGTTAGTGCTGATGGCATTAAATCAGGATTAAAAGCGGGCGATTTAATTAAGACGATTGCGCCACTTGTTGGCGGTGGTGGCGGTGGCCGACCAGACTTAGCTCAAGCAGGTGGTAAAAATCCAGCAGGTTTAGCTGATGCAATCAAAGAAGCAGCAAATTGGTTAAATAATCAAACCAAATAATAATTAAAGGAGTATTTATCTAATAATAAATAGATAAATACTCTTTATTATATTACGGCTTGATTACATCAGCTTGTTTTGATTGTCGAATGGTCCTTTTTTTAGTAGAATAGAGCTAGGTTAATAAATTGATGGGGGTGCCACGTTATGAGTTCATTAGATAAAACAATGTTCTTTAATTTTGACGAAAATAATAAAAAAGATGTCCACGATACATTGGTAACTGTTTACCAATCATTAGAAGAAAAAGGGTACAACCCTATTAACCAGATTGTTGGCTATTTGTTATCGGGCGATCCTGCTTATATTCCTAGATTTAATGACGCACGTAATTTAATTAGAAAATATGAACGCGATGAAATTGTTGAAGAGTTAGTTAAAAATTACTTAAATACAGAAGAAAAGTAGGAAATTAAATGAGATTAATGGGCTTGGATATTGGTTCAAGAACGGTCGGCGTTTCAATGAGCGATTTATTAGGATGGACTGCCCAAGGCGTTGAAATTATTCGTATTAATGAAGACAGAAGTGACTTTGGTATTGAACGTGTCAAAGAATTGGTTACAGAGTATGAAGTAACTGGCTTTGTACTCGGCTTACCCAAAAATATGAACAACTCATTAGGCCCTCGTGCTGAAGCTGCGCAAAAGTACGGCGAGTTATTAGTTGAAACTTTTGGCTTGCCAATTGATTTTCAAGATGAACGGTTGACAACTGTTGAGGCAGAACGTATGCTTGTTGAACAGGCCGATACATCAAGAAAAAAAAGAAAAAAAGTTATTGATAAACTTGCTGCAAGCCTAATTTTACAGAATTATTTAGATGGTAAAGGCAAATTAACTAAAGAATAAAGTGAGGTCACAATATGAATAATGAAGAAGAAAACCAACAGATTACATTAGTAGATGATAACGGTAATGAAACACTTTTTGAAGTTCTGTTTACCTTTGAATCTGATGATTACAATAAATCATATATTATGCTTTATCCACTTGGCTCAGAAGCTGATGAAGAGGTTGAAATTCAAGCTTACTCATTTAGTCCTAATGAGAATGGTGAAGCAACTGAAAGTGATTTAGAACCAATCGAAGACGATGATGAATGGGATATGGTAGAAGAAGTATTGAATACCTTCCTTTCAGATGAAAGTATGCAATAGAAGATTATTTAAAAAGTTGAGCCAAATTGGTTTAACTTTTTTATTTTGTTTTAAATTATATATTATGGACTATGATACACATATCTCTTTTGATCAATTCGTGGTAAAATTATTTTTAAATGATTAAATGTAAGGAGGGTGTTCATTGGAAAATCAAAAGAATAGATATAAGACTAAAATCGGTAAAAAAGTGTATACAATTATTGGATCAGAATCAGACACACACATGGACGCCGTAGCAACATTGGTGAAAAATGAATTTCAATCAGTGAAGGACATGCTACCTGAAATAGATGATGAACAAGTAGCGATATTAGTAGCTATCAACGCAGTTTCAGATCAAATTAAATTACAAGAAAAATTAAATGAAATTAATGGTGAAACACAAGTAAAGGAGTAATATTATGACAGTTTCTTTAATTGTTATCTTTTTATTAATTGTGTCATTTTTTAACGGTTATAGAAAAGGATTAGTATTAACGCTTTTGAGAATTGTAGGATTTATCGCTATCTATTTATTTGCTAAAGTTTTAACAAATCCTGTTACTATTTGGTTGGGAGAACGTTTCCCTAAAATTATGGAAACTGATAAGACATCTATTACGAACCATCTTCAGACTAACTTTTATTCGATGATTGTATTTGCGGCTTTATTTGTGGTTGGCGGTATACTCATTAGAGGTATTATTAGAGTAATAAATTCTGTTACAAAATTACCAGTTATTCATCAGGTGAATTCACTAATTGGTGGGGTTCTATCGGTTATACTGATGTTTGTTTTTATTTTTATTGGGTTAATTATTTTGTCGGCTTGGCCTAATCAAAAAGTTAATGAAGCTGTTTTAGAATCGACGGTTGCTCAAAAAATACTAACAGATACGCCAACAATAGCTAAAAAGATGTTCATTACAAATACATCATCTACAGATTAAATGTTAGGAGAATTAAAGTATGAACGAAAAAGGATTAAAGACATTAGAATATCAAAAAGTTAAACAACAAATTCAAACATTTATATCTACTGAATCTGGACAAGAAGAAGTTAAGGCATTAGAGCCGATGACTAATCTCGAAAAAATCCAAAAGGATTTAGACGAAACACAAGATGCTGTGAAGATATTGCGACTCCGCGGTGGCATTCCTTTACCACAATTAGTCAACGTTAAGCCACATATGAAACGGTTAGATATGGGAGCTTCTTTGAATGGTAAAGAGCTATCTGCTGTTGGTCGTGTACTACGAACGACTAATGAGGTTAAATTATTTTTTAAAGATTTAGCAGATTCTGAAATTGAATTAACGAGATTATTTGAATGGATAGAAAAGCTTGAAAATCTACCTGAAATTAATCGTAGGTTGAATCAGTCAATTGAAAATGATGGTCACATTACTGATGAGGCTTCACCAGTATTGCATAATATTCGACAAAATATTTTACGCTCGGAAAGTGCCATTAGAGCTAAACTACAAGAATTTACGCGTGGTAAAAGTGCTAAATATTTAAGTGAAACATTAATTACAATTAGAAATGAACGTTACGTTATCCCTGTTAAGGCAGAATATCGTGGTCAATTTGGTGGCGCTGTTCATGACCAAAGTGCAACAGGACAGACCTTATTTATTGAACCGCAAGCAATTGTCGAGATGAATAATCATTTACGCGAACAGCAACTTGCTCAAGCAGATGAAGAACGTCGTATTTTGGCAGAGTTATCTGAATTAGTTGCACCTTTTACAGCAGAAATTTTAGAAAATGCTTATATTTTAGGACATTTCGATTTTGTTAATGCAAAGGCACAATATGCAAGCTCAATTAAAGCAACTGAACCAGCAATTAGTGTTGAAAATGACATTTTTTTAAGACAAGCACGTCATCCTTTATTGGATAGTAAAAAAGTAGTTGCTAACGATATTATGTTAGGAAAAGATTATCAAGCAATTGTTGTTACGGGACCTAATACCGGTGGTAAAACAATTACGTTAAAAACATTAGGCTTAATTCAGATGATGGGACAATCAGGTTTAAATATTCCAACAAATGAAGGTAGTCGTATTGGTATTTTTGAAGATATCTTTGCAGATATTGGGGATGAACAATCGATTGAACAGAGCTTAAGTACATTTTCTGCTCATATGACTAATATCGTTTCTATTTTAGCTAATATTAACGAACATTCATTAGTTTTATTTGATGAATTAGGAGCTGGAACGGATCCACAAGAAGGTGCAGCTTTGGCGATTGCAATTCTTGATGCTGTTGGAGAAAAAGGTAGTTATACAGTTGCTACAACACATTATCCCGAATTAAAAGCGTATGGGTTTAATCGTGCTGGAACAATTAATGCTAGTATGGAATTTGATAGTGAAACGTTACAACCAACTTATCGATTATTAATTGGAATACCTGGTCGTAGTAATGCGTTTGATATTTCTCGTAAAATTGGGTTAGCGTCAAATGTTGTTGATCAAGCGCAAAACTTGACCAATCAAGATAGCCAAGATTTGAATGAAATGATTTCTGACTTAATGAGTAAGCGAAAAAAGGCAGAAGATGAGACACTGGCATTAAAAGCACAACTAGAAGATTCAACGAAATTACATGATGACCTAGCTAAACAGTATGCCGAGTTTGTTGCGCAAAGAGAGTCAATGACGGATAAGGCTAAGGGAAAAGCTAATGAAATCGTGGCAGAAGCAGAAATAAATGCAGATAAAATAATAAAAGAAATTCGCCAAATGCAGATGCTTCAAGGACAAGCTGTTAAAGAACATGAATTAATTGATGCAAAATCACAATTATCACAAATGCATCAACCAACAAATGCTTTGAAGAAAAATAAGGTCCTACAACGAGCTAAAAATAAACAAGAATTCCATGTGAACGACGATGTCTTAGTTAAAACTTATGGTCAACAAGGTGTTTTAGTTAAAAAAATGAGTAAGACAGAGTGGGAAGTTCAACTTGGTATTCTAAAAATGAAAATTAATGAAAACGACCTTCAAAAAGTTCATATCGAGAATGATAAAAAGGATAGAACCATTTTTAAAAATGCGGCTTCAACAAGCGTTTCAACATCGCTTGATCTTCGTGGACAGCGCTATGATGATGCAATGAGCCAAGTTGATCAGTATATTGATTCTGTTTTACTTGCTGGATATGCTTCTGTTACTATTGTTCATGGTAAAGGGACTGGAGCCTTAAGAACTGGAATAACAGATTATTTGAAATCAAATCGTCATGTTAAGTCATTTGAATTTGCAGCACCCAATGCTGGTGGAAATGGCGCAACTATCGTAGAATTCAAGTAACGTTTACTTTTTGTAAGCAAAAATGTGGCGTGGTATTATTTTCTTTGATATGATGGTCACATAAATAATAAAAGGGGGAATTCAAATGGTACAAGCAATTACAGATAAAGAATTTGAAAAAGTAACAGATTCAGGTGTAACATTGACAGATTTTTGGGCAACATGGTGTGGTCCTTGTCGTATGCAATCGCCAGCTATTGAAGATTTAGAACAAGAAATGGGCGATAAAGTAAAATTTTCTAAAATGGATATTGATCAAAATCCAGCAACAGCACAATCTTTTGGTATCATGAGTATTCCAACTTTAATGATTAAAAAAGATGGCGAAGTTGTTGATACAATCGTCGGTTATCATTCAAAAGATCAGGTTAAAGAAGTTTTAGCACAATATATTTAGTAATTAAAAAGAGCTGACTTTTAAAGTCAGCTCTTTTTAATTATCTATTCGATAATTATTCAGTTTCAGTTGGTACTTTGAAGTGAAATTGGTCAGTTGGTTCTGTCATATTAGGATCTTTTAAATCAGTTTGAACAATAATTGAAACACCGGATTTATTATTTTGATTTTCAATTATTGTTTCTGATGTGAAACCACTTTGAATTTGGATAGTTTCAGCAATAAACCCAGCTTCTAGGTTAAAATCAGCAGACTTAATCTGATTCTGTCTGAAGGTAACAATATTACCAGATAGTAACCAAGTTTGCTTGTCTTTTTTTTCTTTAACCACTTCAAGAGTACCCCAATTTGCCTTTTCAAAAAAGGTAATAAGGTCTGCAATATTAGCGAGGTTAGCATTACGGGCCATTTTTTTACCAACCCAGTATAAAATTGTTGTATCCGTACCAATTACTTCTGGTATTAAACTATCGCGAATAAGTTCATATGCGAATGTATCATTGTTGTCAGCTGATAATAAATTTTCAATCAAATTTGGTTTCATATGGATCTCCCTCTGGATATATAATATACAAGTATTATACCGTTATTTAAGATTAGATGATATTGATTTTTCATAAATTAATGTTAAATGACTAGACTTGAATTTTGAGTAAAGACAAGTCATAATTAAGATTGATAAGTAATCGAAAAAGAGGTTAGAAAATGAATAATCAAGCAATTGGATTTATTGATTCAGGTGTTGGTGGATTAACAGTTGTAAAAGAAGCACTTAAACAATTACCAAACGAAAAAATATACTATTTAGGTGATACAGCTAGAATGCCATATGGACCTCGGCCCTCAGAACAAGTTTTAGAATTCACTTGGGATATGACATCTTTTTTGTTAAGTAAAGGGATAAAAATGTTAGTGATTGCTTGTAATACAGCAACGGCTGCTGCCTTGGATGATTTACGAGAAAAATTAGCAATCCCAGTGATTGGTGTTATAAAACCAGGAAGTAGAGCGGCAATTAAGTCATCTAAAAACCAAAGAGTAGGCGTTATTGGGACGGAAGGTACGATTAAAAGTAGCGCATATAGTAATACGTTACATGAAAAAAATCCTAATTTATTTGTGACGAGCTTACCTTGTCCAAAGTTCGTCCCAATTGTCGAGAGTGATCAATACGAATCAGAAATCGCTGAACGAGTTGTTAATGAAACGTTAGCTTTTTTTGATGATAAAAACATTGATACACTAGTCATGGGCTGTACTCACTATCCATTACTCAGACCTTTTATTCAAAATGCGGTTGGTGATAAAGTAACGTTGATTGATTCAGGAGCTGAAACAGTTAACGATGTTTCAACTATCTTAGATTATTTTAATATTGCGGCTAAAAGTGAAGCAAAAATTGAACATGAATTTTTTACGACGGGTGATGCGAATGATTTTAACGAAATTGCATCAGGTTGGTTAGGATTAGAAAATATAAATTCTAAAACAATTCATTTAGGACAGGGAGACTAACATGCGTAAAAATGAGAATCGAGATAATTTAGAAGTTAGACCAGTCTCAATTACAAAATTAAGTCTTAAGGAAGTCGATAGTGCGATTGAATACCAGTTGGGCTTGACTAAGGTAACAATTTTAGTTAACGAAACAGATAACATTGGTGAATTGAAAGTAGACGTTAATCAGTGGTTGAGTGCTCAAAGCAATGTCAAAATTGAATTGATTTTATCATCGCTTAAGACGGCCTTGGCAGAAACATTAAAAGATACTGGATTTAATTTACAAGTACAAATCATGCAAGCTGATGGGGATATTATTGCAACAGTTATTAATGCGAGTTATGTAGCAATTCAAAATTTATTGTTAAAGAGTAACGGTCAAAAATTAAAACCATTTTCAGCGATTAATGTTGGTTTCATTCATGATGAGTTATTTGCTGATTTAACAAGTGAAGAAGAGGAAACAGCCGATAGTCATTTATTAATTGTTCAAAATGAATCAGGGGCTTTTTTACAATTGAATTTTGAAAAATCTAATGCTGATTTACTTGGTGACAAATTAACGCAACTTTTAGGTGGAGCAATGTCAGGATTATCAGAATTAATGGGTAATTCGCAGAAGAAAACCATTTTAATTCAAAATGAACATATTGAGAATCAAAAAGATGTGATTTTAATTGCAACTAAAAATGAAGGAAAAGCGACTGAATTTAAACGTTTTTTTAATCCACTAGGATTTAAAGTTACTACGTTGTTGGACTATCCTGAATTACCAGATGTTGAAGAAACTGGGAAAACATTTGAAGAGAATGCAAGATTAAAGGCAGAAACAATTTCACAATTAACACAATTACCTGTTTTAGCAGATGATTCTGGTTTAATGGTGGACGCCTTAGATGGTCGACCAGGTATATTTTCTGCTCGTTTTGCTGAGGACCATAATGACGCTGCGAATAATGCGAAATTATTACATGAAATGACTGACGTGCCGAAAGACAAAAGGACTGCAAATTTCCATACAACGTTAGTTTTTGCAAAACCTGGTAACGAGTCACTAGTTGTAGACGGTGAAGTGGCTGGAGAAATTTTGGGTATACCACGTGGAGATAACGGATTTGGTTATGACTCACTTTTTTATGTACCTGAATTATATAAGTCTATGGCTGAACTGACTGAAGTAGAAAAAAATAAAATTAGTCATCGCGGTCGTGCAACCGTCAAGTTAATGTCAAATTTTAATGATTGGTGGGAAAAATAAGATGAAGTGCTTAGTTGTGAGTGATAGTCATGGAGATCGTGATATATTAGAATCTATTTTAGTACATAATAAAAATCAAGTTGATGTATTTTTTCATTGTGGCGATTCAGAATTAGAAGCAAATGATCCGCTTTTTAATAAATTTGATGGTGTCCTAGGAAACATGGATTTTGATATGAATTTTCCAGAAGAATTAGTTGAAATTGTGAGCGGGGAAACTATCTATCTCTCTCACGGGCATCTGACTAACGTTAAAACAGGACTGTTCACACTTGAATTAAAAGCTAAGGCTAATCATGCTAAATTCGTATTTTTTGGACATACTCATGAATTAGGATGTGAGATGACTGACGATGGCGTATTAATTTTAAATCCTGGGAGCATTAGTCTTCCTAGAGGGATGTATCAAGGGATTGGTGGAACATATGCGATAGTAGAAGCAAACGAAAAAAATGTTCACGTCTCATATTTCACTAGACAGCATAAATTAATACCAGAATTAACTTGCGAGTTTAAACGTAAATAGCGAAAAAAAACCTCTAAACGAATTTTATCGTTTAGAGGTTTTTAAAATTTAAGCTAGCATAAAAAGTGATTTGTATAGGAAAACGGCACAAATGCCGGCTGCAATTGGTGCAACGACTGGGACCCAACTATAATCCCATTGTGAGTTACCTTTATTTTTAAGAGGTAATAGTTGATGTAGTAAACGTGGAGCAAGATCACGAGCTGGGTTTAGGGCTGGGCCAGTTGCGCCACCCAATGATGCAACTAATACAAGGACTAAGAAACCTAATCCGAGATGAGCTGTTCCGAGGTTATCGGAGAAAAATGGTGCTTTTGTAATACCAATGGCGCCAAATATCAAAATGAAAGTACCAACAAATTCATTAATAAAACCATTTAATTTACTTTGAGCGGCATCAATAGTTGAGAAAGTACCTAAAATACGTTCAGGATCAGTTGTTTGATCATAGTAAGGTTTGTAGGCTGCAACAACAATAGCTTGTCCAACGAATGCACCTAAAAATTGTACTGTCATGTAGGGAAGTACTTCACCCCATGGGAACAAACCAGAAAAAGCTAATCCTAAAGTGAAAGCTGGATTAATATGATTTGCTGAAATACTACCAAAGATTAAGGCGGGAATCATAACACCGAATCCATAACCGAAGGCGATTAAAGCCCAATCACTACCATGTCCTTTTGTATGCCCAAGTTCGACATTGGCCACCGAACCATTACCTAAAATAACCATAATTGCTGTACCAATAAATTCTGCAGCTAATCTTGTTGTTAATGTATAATCCATTGTATCCTCCTATTTTTGTTCGCAATATTTATTATGTTACCAATATTGCGAACAAATGTAAATATTTATTAATAATTGGCTCGATTTTTAAAAAAAATTAGTGTCTGCGTTCAATTTATTATAAAATAGGAGTTGTTCTAAAAGTTTGGAAGGAGGACCTATTGAATGATAGCTAAGTCTATTGAAAAAATGTTATCCGAAAACCAGGAACACTTTTTAATTCCAGCTGAAATTGTTGCTAATGTACAAGAAAATAACTTCCTGGATCACGCACTATTGGTTTTAACAAAAGTTCATTATGCTAAAATTCCCGTTTTAGATAATGATTATAAGTTTAAAGGATTGTTATCCTTGTCTATGATTACTGAGACAATGTTAGGATTAGATGAATTGGATGTCAGCCGATTACACGAAGTTCGTGTTAAAGATGTTATGGAAACTGATATTCCCACTATTCAAGATCCTTACGATATTGAGAATGTTTTGCACTTACTTGTGGACCATCCCTTTTTATCAGTTGTTTCTTCTGAGGGCAGTTTTACAGGTATCGTGACACGTCGTGAGCTTATGAAAAGTATGAATCATATTGCTCATGAATTTGAAAAAGAGTATATAGTTCAAGATATTGAAACTAAAGAAAGAAAATAAATAATATGAAATATTAGGAGAATGATGATGGCAAATTTAGATGCACACGAAATTATTAATTTTATTAGCACTTCAAAAAAGAAAACACCCGTTAAGGTATATATTAAAGGGGATTTAGTTGAAATCGATGTACCAGATACGATAGAAGACTACTTAAATGATAAAGCTGGCGTTTTATTTGGTGATTGGGCAGATATTGAACCTTTCCTAAATGAAAATTCAAAAATTGTAAGTTCTCATATTGAAAATGAAACTCGTAATTCAGCTGTTCCGTTATTAGATTTAAAAAAGATTAATGCACGTATTGAACCAGGTGCAGTTATTCGCGATCAAGTTTTAATTGGCGATAACGCTGTTATCATGATGGGCGCTATCATTAATATTGGTGCTGAAATTGGTAAGGGAACAATGATTGATATGGGTGCTGTTTTAGGTGGTCGTGCAATTGTTGGAGATAATTGTCATATTGGTGCTGGAACAGTACTTGCTGGGGTTGTCGAACCACCTTCAGCAACACCTGTTATTATTGAAGATGACGTTTTAATTGGTGGAAATGTTGTCGTGCTTGAAGGCGTTCGTGTTGGTAAAGGTGCCGTTGTTGGTGCTGGAGCTGTTGTTACTAAAGATGTTGCACCTTATACGGTAGTCGTAGGGATGCCCGCAAAAAAAGTTAAAGATATCGATGATAAAACAAAAGATAAAACAGAAATTTTAGCAGAGTTACGTAATATCTAGAAATAAATTGAAACGAGGGAACAGATAGAAATGAGTTTAACAACTGAAGAACTAATTAAAATCAGACGGGACTTACACCAAATTCCGGAAATTGGATTAGAAGAATTTGAAACTCAAGCCTATCTACTGAACTTAATTTCAAAATTTAATCAAAGTTTTATAGTAATTAAAACAGTTGAAACTGGTATTTTAGTTCGAGTAGTTGGTTCTATTGGCGGGTATACAATTGGATATCGGACTGATATTGACGGACTACCTGTTACTGAAAAGACAGGACTGCCATTTTCATCACGGAATGAAGGTAGAATGCATGCTTGTGGGCATGATATTCATATGACGGTTGCGCTCGGAATTCTAAATTACTTTTCTGAAAATCAACCAACAGTAAATATGACTTTTATCTTTCAACCAGCAGAAGAAAATGCCAGTGGTGGTAAGCGACTCTATGAGAGTGGATTATTAGATGAGTGGATGCCTGATGAAATTTATGCATTCCATGATAATCCACAATTACCTGCTGGAACAATTGGAACTCGATTAGGCACTTTGTTCGCAGGTACGTGTGAAATTCATGCACACCTAGCCGGAAAAAGTGGACATGCTGCATACCCACATCAGGCTAATGACATGGTAGTTGCTGGTGCACAGTTGGTCACGCAATTACAAACGATTATCAGTCGAAATGTCGATCCAATACAATCTGGAGTTGTTACGTTGGGTCAATTTACTGCTGGAACGACTGGTAATGTTATTGCTGGTGAAGCACAGATTAATGGAACAATTCGTGCGTTAACACAAGAAATGAATTTATTGATTCAAAAACGTGTTAAAACAATTTGTGAGGGTATCGCATTAATGTACGATTGCGAAGTAGAATTAAACCTCATTCAAGGTGGTTATCTACCTGTTGAAAATGATGATAGCAGGACTGAAAACTTTATTCGATTTATGAAAAACGATCCAGAAGTTTCATTTGTTGAAACACAACCTGCAATGACGGGAGAAGATTTTGGATTTTTATTGTCTAAAATACCTGGAACAATGTTTTGGTTGGGTGTAGATAGTCCTTACTCGCTACATTCTGAATTTTTGGCGCCTAAAGAAGCTGCAATTGATGCAGGTGTTCTTGCAATGGTCCATTTTTTGACAGATAGAGATCAACAAATAAGAAACTAAAAAATGACTCAATTATGATTTCATAATTGAGTCATTTTTTAGTTAAGTGAGATAGGTGAGTTTAAGACATGTATTTGAGCATCATTTAAAGCCGTTAGATAACCGGCAAGAAATGTCCGTTGAGTAGATGCCTGTTCACCATTTAAAGTGAACACAACGACTCTAAAGACCAAATTTCCTTTGCCAAGATCAACTAGACCTAAAATATTTGGTCCATCTTTAATTTCGGGATGAAGTGGGACTAACTTTTCATTAACGTTCTGTACAATATGGGTGATTTTATCCACATCGTCAGTGACATCAATTCGGATATCGATAACTGCTCGCATATTATTGCGAGATAAATTACTGACAATTGTGATATTTCTATTTGGGACAAAATGCAAAATACCATCATAGTCTTCAATTTGAGTCGTACGTAGGCCGACAGCCACGATAGGACCCTCAATTGAATCAATTCTAACGATATCTCCAACATCGAATTGTTGTTCTAAAAGAATAAAGAATCCAGTGACGACATCAGTTACGAATCCTTGTGCGCCAAGACCTAAAGCAACACTTAAGATTCCGGCACCTGCAATTAAGGTACCAACGGGAACACCGAGCACCGACAGAATAGCGTAAAGATAAAAAAATAACATAATATAGTGAAAAATATTTGATGTTAGTGAATTGATTGTTTCAACTCTATTTGTTGAATATCTATCGGATCCTCGATATTGATTAAATGTCCGACGAATGATTTTTTTTCCAATCCAATTTATAAGGATAAATAGAAAAGAAAAGAAAACAAGAGAAAAAACTAGTTCAACTAGGTTACTAATAATGGCATCCCAATCGATATGAGCTATGTAACGTGAAAGGAAAGTACTTTGTTTTGTAACGGTTTTTAGTAATGTCCCTAAAAGTAAATTGTCCTTTGTGAAATGCTCTAAAAAAAGATTGTTTAAAATGGCGATCACCCCTAAATTAATTTATTGATATCATCATAGCAAACATGTGGGCTAATGTGTAATTTAAATACAAAACTGTCGTATGTTATCAATTGCAGTTTTTAGGTTCGAATGCTATCCTATAAGTAGATTTTGAATTAATGTACGTAAGTAAATAGGAGGAATTATTATGACAGGTGGACAAATTGCAGGATTAATTGCCGCTGTTGCTTTCGCGGTCTTAGTCCTATTCATTATTTTCGTTCTTATGAGAATGATGAGAACACTCGGAGAAGTGAATAAAAGTATTTCATCTATTACCAGCGATGTTGATGGCTTATCAAATGAAGTTGAGAATATACTCGTAAAATCAAATATTTTATTAGACGATGTAAATGGTAAAGTAGCAACAATTGATCCTTTATTTCAGGCTGTTGCTGATTTGAGTGAAAGTGTGTCTGATTTGAATGATGCAAGTCGAGGATTAATGACACACGTTTCAGCGACGTCAAAGAGGGCTAAAGATTCTTCAGCTTTCATTAATGTTGGTAAAAAGGCATTTAGTTTTTATAAAAATAGAAAAGTTTAAAACAAGGAGGGGTTTGTTATGTCAAAAAAATTTTTATTAGGATTGGTAGTTACAGGTGGGGTTGCCGCGTATACAGCTTCTAAATTAATTTCTGAAAAAACGAAACAAGATATTAAAGAACATTTGGAAGAAAAAGCTTTAGATGTACGTGATCGCGTGTTAGAGTATAAGGCTTACGCTGAAGACGCTAGTATTGATTTAAAAGATAAAATGGTTGATTTTGATGAAATGAAAAATAATCTAAGTGATAAATTTTCTGAAAAAAGTGAATTATTAATGAGCCAGGATGCGTATGTTAATGCTAAAGATGCATTAATTAATGCAAAGAACGATTTGAAAAACAAATTAGCTATGGAATCAGACGATATATTTGAACAAATGACTGATTTAACAGATGAGTTTTCAGACTTAGCTGAAGAAGACATCTATGTTGATAGCAAGAGTGCTTTTGGCGAAGCTAAAGATGCTGATGCTGCAGAAGGCAAAGCTGAAACAATTTATCCAGATGGATGGACAGGCGAAAAATAAAAGTAAAATGAGTACCACAATTTTTAATGCGAACTATTTGAATTAATTAACTTTAAAATAATAGGTAACCACATGTTGTTCGAAAAGGAGTAGCATATGGTTACCTATTATTTTAGTTAAGACTCGTAGTTTATGGAATATTTAAAAATAAAAACCCCTAAAGTTTTCTAACTTTAGGGGTTTTTATTTTTATTAGTGTAGTTCAATTGTTTTTAATGTTTTTGGTGTAACTGTAAATGGTTCATTACCGTTTTCAGTTAGATAAATGCAGTCTTCAATACGAACGCCAGCAACGCCTGGAATGTAAATACCAGGTTCTATTGAGAAACACATACCTGGTTTAAGTTCCATTTTATTTCCTTCCATAATTGAAGGGAATTCATGTTCACTTTGTCCCATACCATGACCAAGGCGATGAATAAAGTAGTCACCATAACCAGCCTTGACGATGACATCACGAGCAATTTTATCTAAATCTTCCGCAATCATACCTGGTTTAGCAGCAGATTGCGCTTTTAATTGCGCTTCAAGACAAACTTTGTGAATTTCTAATGCTTTTTCATTTGGTTTACCGAATGCTACAGTACGACTAGCATCTGAAATATAACCATCTGAGATAACACCTAAATCAAATAATGTTAAAGCATTTGATTGGATAAGATCCTTTTTTGCAAATCCATGAGGTTCAGCGGCATTTTTTCCACTTTGAACAATAGTGTCAAAGCTCATATGCATGATTCCTTTTTTCATCATTGCATATTCAATTTCTGCAACAACATCTTGTTCAGTTCTGCCTTCTTGAAGAGCGTTAAAGCCAACTTCAAAAGCAACATCTGCCCATTTTCCAGCAATTTTTAATTTTTCAATTTCGTCTGGTGTTTTAATTACTTTAAGTGTTTCGATAAAGCTTGTTGCATCAGCTACAAATTCAGCACTTGGGAAGATACGACTAATAGCATCATATCTTTCAACTGTTAGGCTGCCTTTTTCAATAGCCCATTTCTTTGGTGAATTTTTACGTTTATTTATTTCACTTTGTATGATTGCGAAAGCATCTTCGTGATCAAGATAACCATAAACGGGATATTTCCAGCCGGTATCTTTGGCAGCTTCGACTTCAAGAGCGGGTGTGAATAAAAATGGGTCTTGATCAGGAAATACAAAGAGAGCTAAAACGCGCTCAATAGGATCACTTTCAAAACCGGTAAAATATTGAATACTCATTGGATCGTTGATATAAGCAATGTCAGTACCATTATTGGCAAGCCATTGTTGTAAAGATGCAATATGTGACATGAAATCTCTCCCTTTACAATAGTATACTGTATTATAGCATAAGTAAGACATAACAATTAAATATTGAAATTTTCATAACAATTAAAAATTGAAATTTTCATAATATAAAAATTATTTTCATGAAAATAAGGTAAAAACGCTTGCAATTGTCTTAAAAATTTGCTAAATTATTCTAGTGCTTGAAAACGGAATGAAAACTTGATATTTAAGTAATGAGAGGAAATAATACTAATGGATAAACAAACAATTACAATTTATGACGTAGCAAGAGAAGCAGCTGTTTCAATGGCAACTGTTTCACGTGTGGTTAACGGTAACCCTAACGTTAAACCTGCAACAAGAAAAAAAGTTTTGGAAGTTATTGATCGACTTGATTACAGACCTAATGCTGTTGCTAGAGGATTGGCAAGTAAGAAAACGACAACAGTTGGGGTTATTATTCCCGATGTAACTAATATTTACTTTTCATCATTAGCTCGTGGAATTGATGATGTTGCAACAATGTATAAATATAATATTATTTTAGCTAACTCTGATCAAAATGGTCAAAAAGAAGTGCAAGTATTAAATACATTATTAGCTAAACAAGTTGATGGTATTATTTTTATGGGAAATCAAATTACTGATGAATTACGTGCTGAACTTAAGAGAAGTCGTACACCAGTTGTCCTTTCAGGTTCAGTTGATCCTACTGGAGAATTAGGTAGTGTTAATATTGATTATATTGCAGCTGTAATGGAATCAGTAACGGATCTAATTAATAATGGCAATAAACGTATTGCATTTGTTTCAGGTTCAATGGATGAACCCATTAATGGCGAATACCGACTAAAAGGCTATAAATTAGCTCTTGAAAAAGCCGGAATAAAATTTGATCAAGACTTAATTTTTGAAACAGATTATTCATATCGAGCTGGCGAAACCTTATGGCCAGCAATTTCTTCAAGTCATGCAACTGCTGCTTTTGTTGGTGATGATGAATTAGCTGTTGGTGTTTTGAATGGTGCTCGAGATGCTGGTTTGAGTGTACCCGAAGATTTTGAAATTATTACAAGTAATGATTCAAAATTGACTGAGATTGTTAGACCCAAATTATCTTCAATAACACAACCTTTATACGATTTAGGGGCTGTATCTATGAGATTATTAACAAAATTAATGGATAAAGAAGAAGTTAGTGAAAAAACAATCCAATTACCATATGGCTTAATTAAGCGTTCTTCAACAAAATAATATAATAAAAAACTTGGTTTTCTAAATTATATTTGGAAAATCAAGTTTTTATTATACTTGGATGGGAAATTTTATGAAAAATAAAAATAATATTTACTTTGTTTTAGCCTTATTAATTATTGTAATTCTGTTTATTAGTTCTTCGGAAACGTACAAGCAGCAGACATCTATTCCTTTTTTAGAAAAGTATTTAGCTGGTAAACCATTTGAAAGTATGTTGTCACATATTTCATTTAGTTATGCTGGAGCAGATGAAAGTTTTAACCATGTTGGTTATTTTAAATTAGTTGAGTTTTTCATCCGTAAAACTGCTCATTTTATGACATATTTCTTTATGGCTAGCTTCATATTCTTGGGAGTGAAAAATAAAATTAAGTATTGGCGTTACAGTGGGCTTATTGCAGTTGCTTGTGCAGCGCTATATGCAGGACTTGATGAAATTCACCAAAGTTTTACAGGTGGCAGAACGCCCTTAATCCAAGATGTTTTACTTGATACAATTGGTGCAACAACAGGTGTAATTTTGACGATATTAATTTTAATGTACTATCGGCACAAAAAAGCTAAAGAAAACTAGTTCAGTCCTATTCTCGTGAAGAAGGTTGATATTAAGCTATTATTTTGATATCATAATAAACGGTTAAAAGTAAAAATTCAGAAACATTTCGGAAAGAGGTAGGGAATTATGTCAGGACATTCAAAATGGAATAACATCCAAGGTCGTAAAAATGCACAAGATGCTAAACGTGGTAAAATTTTCCAAAAATTATCGAGAGAAATTTACATGGCTGCAAAAAGTGGTGGTCCTGATCCCGATTCGAACCCCTCATTACGTTTGATGCTTGATAAAGCTAAAGCTGCAAATATGCCAAAAGATAATATTAAACGTGCTATTGATAAAGCGTCTGGTTCAGAAGGTGCAGATTATGAAGAAATTACATATGAAGGCTATGCACCTGGTGGCGTTGCCATCTTAGTTCATACCTTGACGGATAATCGTAATCGGACTGCTTCAGAAGTTCGTATTGCATTTACACGTAATGGTGGAAATTTAGGAGAAACAGGTTCAGTTAATTACATGTTTGATCGTAAAGGTTACATCGTTATTTCTCGTGAAGAATTAGATACTGATGAAGATGCTATGTTTGAAGATGTTATTGATGCTGGTGCTGAGGATTTGAAAACATCAGAAGAATTATTTGAAATCTATACAGATTCAAAAGATTTACCAGATGTACGTGCTTCATTAGAAGCAAAGGGATACAAATTAGATACATTTGAATTAGTAATGATTCCTCAAAATCTAGTACCAGTACCGGAAGATAAAATTGAACAATTCCATCATATGATTGATGCATTGGAAGAAAATGATGATGTTTCAGAAGTGTTCCATGCTGGTGATATTGCAGACGAAGATTAAGATACTCTCTATAATAAAGAGATAAGTCATCTTAAAAAGTTAGAAATTAATTAAATATAAAAATATGAAAAGCCAAAATTAAATGTTTTGGCTTTTTTTGCGTACTTAAATATATGGAAAGGAGGGATATTGAGATGATTGAAACAGAAATACAAGAAATGATTAAAATATGTGTTAAAAACAGAGCAAGTGATATGTATATAATTCCAAGTGCCAAGGGATGCTTAGTTAAGTATCGAACGTTGAATAACTATCATAGCCTTAATGTATATTCAGAAAAAAAGATGATACAAATGAATAATTTTCTTAAATTTAAGGCAAATATGATTCTGAGCGAAACTAGGCGGCCGCAGTTTGGGACTTTTCAATGGCAGATAGAACATAAAAAGGTAAATTGCCGAATTTCGAGTGTTGGCGATTTTTTAGGTAGAGAATCGATTGTTATACGATTTATTTATTCGAATACCGATGTACCGTTACTTCAACTTTTACCAAATCAATTTCAGCAGTTGATAAATGCATGTGGGTCCAGTGGGCTAATTTTATTCTCAGGTCCAATGGGTTCAGGTAAGACAACGACAATGTACCAACTGGCTGAAATGATTCAGAATCAAAGAACAATATTAACTATTGAGGATCCAGTTGAAATTCAAAATCCTAATTTTATTCAATTACAGGTTAATGATAAAGCAAACATGACATATGCGGAATTATTAAAAGTTGGATTGAGGCACCATCCTGATATTTTTATTATCGGTGAAATCAGGGATGAAGTCACTGCCAATGCTGCAATTAAAGCTGCAATGAGTGGTCATTTAATTTTAAGTACCGTACATGCAAGAAATGCAGTAGGAACAATTAAACGACTTGAAAATCTTGGCGTTAGTCGAGATGATCTCAATAGAACGCTACAGGCAGTAAGTTATCAGCGATTAATTGAAACAACGAAAGGTGGAAGCGGTGTACTATTTGATATATTAACAGGTCAAAAGTTAGAGTCTGTTCTTGAAGGAACATTTAATCAAAAAATAGCTTTAGAAAGGTGGCATGATAACCTTGATCAATGTATTAAGAAAAATATTATTACAATTGAAACAGCAAATAATTTTAAATAGAAGAAAATGGTCAATTCAAAAACAAAGTGAATTTTTCGAAGTCTTGGCAGACTTATTAGATTCGGGATTTTCGCTCAGGCAATCTTTAACAACGGCGACTAAATTATTTCCAGTTGGGAAAATAGATATTCAAAAAATTGAATCCAAGTTAAGAAGTGGTGAACCCTTCTCAACAGGTATCAAGCCGTATATTTCAAAAAGTTCGTATTATCAAATTACGATTTCTGAAAAATATGGCGGATTAAATAAAAGTATTAAACAACTCGGAAAATTGATGACGGTTAGAGTAAAACAAAAGAAACAGTTAAAGCAACTCATGCAATACCCAATGATTCTGATGGGATTACTGGTTGTCTTATATATCGGAATCCAACAATTTATTTTGCCTGAAATAAATTATAGTCAGTTAGGTGCGTCATCAAATTCTAACTTTAAAATGATTTTAATGAAGAGTATTATCTCTGTCGTAATTAGTCTATTTATCGGATATATCATAAAAATTATCATTCGTGTTTCAAAACAAAGTACGATGAACAGGCATGTTTGGTATTGTCAGGTCCCCATAGTAGGTAAAATTTATCGGGATTATTGTCATTATTATTTAACATTTAATTTGGGTCTGCTTTTAGCAAGTGGTTTAAATTTGAATAAAATATGTGATTATTTAAATCAATTTGATCAAAAATCTTTACTATATCAGTTAGGTAAACAGTTAACGAATCATTTTGAAAATGGTGGGAGTACAAAACAAATGATCGATAAAAGTCCTTTATTTCCTAATGAGATAACGACATTTCTCGCAAAAGGTAATACGTTAGATGTGATGAGCCAAGAATTATTAATGTATTCGGAATTAACTTATCGTAAATTTGAGTCATCTGTCGAAAGAATCATGATTTATGTACAGCCAGTTGCATTCATAATTGTAGCGGCCTGTATTGTTGGGTTGTATTTAACAATATTATTACCTATGTATCAAACTATGGAGGAAATTCAATGAAAAAAAATAGAAAAAAATTAAAAGCATTTACGCTTGTTGAAATGCTATGTGTCTTATTTATTATCTCACTTCTAATGTTGATTATATTACCTAACATTGGACATCAAAGAGCAGGTGCTAAACGGGTTAATGATGAAGCGTTAGTTAGCGTCGTCCAAACGCAGGTTGATTTGTATGAAAATGAAACGCATAATAAATCGATAAATTTTGCTGATTTAGTTTCGGAAAAATATTTAACTGAAAAGCAAGAAAAGGAAGCAAAAGATAATCATATTATTATCTCGAATAATGTTGTTAAAACAGAAAACTAAATTTAAAGCATTTAGTTTATTTGAAATGCTTATTTCGTTGGCAATTACTAGTATTTGTGGTCTATTGCTAATGGGGCCAATGGATCAAGTACTTGCGATATCTAAAGAAAAACAATTTTGGCAAAATTTTGAACAACTTTGGCAAAGTGCAGTGGTAGAGGCACCGATGAATCGGATGCCTAATAGTATTAATTTTAATGATGATAAAATGACCATTATTAATGGCAATAGTAAAATTAAATTAGACTATCCGAAGACTGTGACAGTTAAAAATAGAGTAACGATAAAAATAAATAAAAGTGGGCAAATCACTGGTAAAACAGTTAATTTTAAATCCACATTACCAAATAGAAATCAAAAAATAGTATTTCAAATTGGGTGGGGTCAATTTATTAGAAAGGATGTCGAATAACGTGCGTAAAATGTCAGGAATTGTGTTAGCTGACGCTATTATGACTTTAACTATTGTCGCATCAGGTTTTGGATTATATGTACAGACCAATCACACATTACAGAAACAAGAAGATTATTGGAATCATAAAACAACAACTACAAGAAATCTGAAAGAAATCAGTAAATTATTAGTCATTCATCCGACAAGTAAATTATCAAAAATAGTTGATGGCGAATTACAATGTGCTACTATGTCTGAAATTCGAATTAAGTCTGAAAATGATTTAACAAGTATTAAATTGCAATGAAAAGTTTTTCTTTGTTAGAAACTATTATTGCATTAGGTATATTTATCATCTCTCTTAGTCTAATGACAACATGTTGGCACTTATGTACAAATGAACACCAAGAAATTAGCGGAGATAGAGATTTTTCGTTACAGCAATGTATCGGATTATTGGAGTCAGATCACTTAGATTTGAAGATAATAGATGTTGGTCAATATACAATTTCATTAAAAAATAATAAGACAGGAGCTCGCTACTATCTTAGTCAGCATAATGAAATGATACAGTTTATTGGATTTTCAGGAGGTCATATACCAATTTTATATCATGTGAAATCATTTTCGGTGGCATACGATGAACCAATTCTATTTTTAAAAATCAAACAAGAACACCAAAATAAGACTTTAAAATTGGTAATACCTATGGAAAAAAAGGATTAAGATGCGAAAAATCAAATTATTAAACGGACATTTAGTTGTATCAGCCATATTTTGTTTAATGTTATTAATTGGTTTGTTATTGGGACAACTGATATATTTCCAAGCAAAATTCACTAGTTATCAGAAAATATGCCAATATAATCAAGCAGAAACTATGAAAAACATGACTATTTTAAATCAAAAAGCAAAAAATCTAAAAGAAAAATATACTTATAATTATGGTGTTGTTGAATATCAAAAAGGAGCCTATCAGGTTATTTTGAAGAATGGTAATCGATATTCTTTTTCAGAAAAATGATAAAAAAGAAACTTAACTTGAATTGAGAATTAAAAATCGTTAAACTGAAACGAGCAAATAAATTCAAGGAGTGATTTTATGTCATTAGAAGAAATAGAAATGAACTTTAATCAGATTAATGAAACAATTGATATTTTACAAAAAAGTTTAGAAATCACTTATTTGGACGCATTTATTGAGACTAGCAATAATTTGTTAGATAATAAATCTGTACACGTAGAAGATGGATTACCAAGTGAGCAAGATGTAAAAATTTTGAATCAGATTTATAAAAAAATGAATTTGAATGCCTTATCGTCAGAAGATGTACGTAAAGTTGTACAGTTAGTTTTATTGAAGGCAACAAGACAAGAAAGTATTCAACCTAATCATCAAATAACACCAGATACAATTGGATTTTTAGTTGCATTTGTATTAGAAAAATTAATAAGTACAAAAAAATCGTTTAGTTTATTGGACATTACAGTGGGATCAGGGAACTTACTGACGACGATTTTGAATCAAATGGCTGCTGATAAGTTTGAGATTTCAAAAGCATACGGGATTGATAATGATGATACAATGTTATCAATTGCAGGGTTAAGTGGACAATTACAACACTTAAATTTAGAATTATTTCACCAAGATGCGGTTGATGACCTAATTGTAAAAAAATCTGATGTTGTTATTGCTGATTTACCAATTGGTTATTACCCTCTAGATGAAAGAGTTACCCATTTTGCTACACATGCAACTGAAGGTCATTCATATGTACATCATTTATTAATAGAACAATCAATCAAATACTTAAATGATGGCGGTTTTGGCATATACCTTGTTCCTACTGGTTTATTTGAAACAGAGGAAGCAAAAAAATTACTCGTTTACATTCAATCAAATGCATATCTTCAAGGTATGCTCAATTTACCTGTGGAATTATTTAGTTCAGCTAATTCACGTAAATCTATTTTGATTTTACAGAAACATGGCGAAGGTAGTAAACAAGTTGATGAAGTACTATTAGGTGATTTCCCATCACTAAAGGGTGAAGAACTATTTCAGAGCTTTGTTAAAACGTTAGATAAGTGGATAAAGGCCAACTTTAATAATAAGTAAAGTGACTCATATTTTGAGTCGCTTTTTTTATTTAATTATAAAAAGAATAATTTCTTTAGAAATTAACATGTGTCATGTATAATCTACTTAATTACTATAGAGGGAGTTTGATATTAATGGCAGAAAAAAGTTCAGAAGATCAGCATGTTAGAGGATTAAAAAGTCGACATGTTCAATTAATTGCAATTGGTGGAACAATTGGGACTGGTTTATTCTTGGGAGCAGGTCAATCTATTCATTTGGCTGGGCCATCTATTTTATTGGCATATATTATTACCGGAATTGCATGTTTTCTTTTAATGCGTTCGTTAGGTGAATTACTGTTATCGAATGTGAATGCACATTCATTTATTGATTTTATTTATGAATATCTAGGTGAAAAGGTTGGATTTGTTGCTGGATGGACATATTGGGTCTGTTGGGTAACAATTGCAATGACAGAAATTACCGCAGTCGGGTTATATATGAAATTTTGGTTTCCTAACTTGCCGCAATGGATTCCTGGTATGGTTATGCTCCTTATTCTTTTAGGAATAAATTTAGTTACAGTGGGATTATTCGGTGAAACAGAATTTTGGTTTGCACTCATTAAAATTATTGCCATTATTGTGTTGATATGTATTGGCGTGTATATGGTAGTGGTAAACTTTAAAACTTCAGCTGGGCATGCCAGTTTGACGAATTTAGTAAGTCACGGTGGATTTTTCCCCCAAGGAATTAAAGGATTTATTTTGTCATTTCAAATGGTACTGTTTAGTTTTGTCGGTATTGAAATGGTAGGATTAACAGCTGCAGAAACTGAAAACCCAACAAAGGTTATCCCAGAAGCAATTAATGAAATACCCTTAAGAATTATTTTGTTTTATGTAGGATCATTATTGGCAATTATGGCGATTTATCCTTGGAATATGATTTCGGAATCACAAAGTCCATTTGTTCAAGTATTTGAAAATATAGGGATAAAATCAGCAGCCAGCATTATTAATATTGTTGTAATTACAGCTGCAGCCTCAGCTTGTAATGGGTCTTTATTTAGTACAGGTAGAATGTTGTTCTCGCTTAATTATAATAAAAAAAATAAATTTTCTAAAAAAATTAGTAAGTTATCACATAATCAAGTACCTGCATTTGCATTACAATTTTCGACTCTTGTGATTGCAATTTCAGTCGTACTGAATATGTTTATGGCTGAATCGGTATTTACATTTATTTCAAGTATTGCAACGACTTGTTTCTTGTTCATTTGGGGAGCAATTGTAATTGCACATTTGAAGTATAGACGAAAAATAAAACTAGAAAAAACAGAATCAATGCTAGTATTTAAAATGCCTTTCTTTCCTGTTACAAATTATTTAATTCTATTATTTCTAACTTTTGTAGGTATTGTGCTATGCTTAAAACCTGATACATTAATTGCGCTGATTGCTTCAATTGGTTGGTTAATTGTACTCTATGTTATTAAAAGTGTTCAAATGAAGATGGAAAATTAAATTTTTGCTGAAAAGACCACGTGTGAGGGTCTTTTTTTGTATACTTAGGGCACAAATTAAAAGTAATTGTTGAAAATATTGTTTGATTTTGCTTCTAAAAACATTACAATTTAATAGTTAATTTCAGCGCGAGCAATACTATTTTCTGCATGCTATTTTTTGTAAAGGGTCATATAAATTCACTTGGACACGGTAAGCAGTATAATATAGGATATAGTATAACTAATAATGTTGAACCCACCTATTAGGAATTTGATGGTTAGAAAAGAACTTTAGGACAACCATAATAATATAGTTAGTGAAAAGAAAGTCAGTAAATAATCAAAATAAGGTGGATATAAACTAATGGAAAAAATAACGATTTTACATACAAATGATATTCATTCACATTTAGAAAATTGGCCTAAAATTAGGCGATTTTTACAATCTGAAAAAATAAAGCTTGAAAAACAAAATCAAACTGTTTTAACTTTTGATATTGGAGATGCAATTGATCGTGTGCACCCGTTGTCGGAAGCTACAAATGGCAAAGCCAATATTGAATTAATGAATACTGTAGCATATGATGCAGCGACAATTGGTAACAATGAAGGTATTGGTAATTCGCGAAGCCAATTACAACATTTATATGATAATGCAAAATTCGACATTATCCTTGATAACGTGGTAGATGGAGAAGTTAATAATCGTCCTGCATGGGCCAAAGAATATAAAATAATGGAAACTGCAGCTGGAACTAAAATTGGAATAATTGCCTTGACAGCACCATTTCCAATGACGTATGAGATGAATGGTTGGGAATCTAATCAAATTGATACCGTTTTACCTTCACTTTTAAAAAAAATAGCAGGTAAAGTAGATGTTATTATTTTGTTATCACATTTAGGTTTACCTGTAGATAGAAAAGTAGCTGCAAAGTATCCTCAGATAGATATTGTATTAGGAAGCCACACACATCATTTATTGAAATCCGGTGAAAAAGTTAATGAATCATTATTGGCCGCAGCTGGTAAGTGGGGGATGTACGTGGGCGAAGTAGCGATTGAACTTGAAAATCATAAAATTAGAAAAGAAGTTGCTAAAGTAATTGAAACAGAAAGTTTAGCAGAAGTTATAAGTGACCAAGACGAAATAGCAGAATATAGATTACGCGGAGAAAAAATTTTAACATCTGAAGTTGTTGCAAAATTGCCTGAAGATTTAGAAGCATCATGGACTAAAAATTCAGCATTAATGCAGACATCATTGAAAGCCATCGAAGCGGGTACAAAAACGGATATTGCAATGTTAAATGGTGGATTATTTTTGAAAAATTTACAAAAAGGATTTGTAACAAAAAATGACCTGCATCAAACACTGCCACACCCAATGCGGGTTATTACTGCTAAATTAACTGGTTATAATCTATGGCGATTAGTACAAGAAATTAAAAAGAATAGTTCATTTCTTAAGAAATTCCCAATTAAAGGGATGGGTTTTAGAGGCCAATTATTTGGTGAAGTAGTGATTGATGGACTGGTAGAACAAGAAAATGGGGACCTTATATATCATAACGAAAAAATTGACTTGGATGCATATTATACTATTGCAACAGTTGATCATTTTATGTATATACCGTTTTTTCCAACCATAGAAATAACCGGAGAAATTTCGATAAATGGCAAGAAATTTTTAAGAGATTACGTTGGGGACTATTTAAAACTAGAATTTTCTGTATAATGAAGTATGACTAAAGTTGTAAAAGGAGGTTTGAGATTTGAATCAAGCACAGAAAGAAAAGAGAGAACAGCAACTTGCAATAAAAGCAGAAAAAATTAAAGCTTATGCTAGTGATGTTGTTCGACAGAGTGAAACCCGAGTACTAATCGATAACCGTCCATATGATCTTGTTTCCAATTATAGAGATGGTTTTGAAATTGAAAAATTAACGGAACGATTTAGCCAAATTTTAACGAAATATGATTATATTGTTGGAGACTGGGGATATGATCAACTTCGATTAAGAGGTTTTTATAAAACCGAGAATAAAAAGGCATATCGGTCACAATGTATCGATACTCTTGAAGATTATTTATATGAATATTGTAATTTTGGATGTTCTTATTTTGTGTTGCACAATTTGGAAATTCAAAAACCTGAACCAATTTCTAATCCTAAAGAACGTAAAAAAACAGTTAAACCAGTTGGTAAGAAAAGAAAACCTGTAGTAAGGGCGCACACAACTGAAAAAAAATATCAAATAAAAAATAAAAAAACTAAAGTACCATTAAACAAGTCTAAACCAGTAAAACCACAAAAAAATAATTTAAAAACGGCAACAAAACGAACAAAGAAACACGAATTTGTAATTAGGCAAAAAGATAAAGCATAATTAAATAGGCAAGGTGATAATAATGGCATATAAAGGTTATATGATTGATTTAGATGGTACAATCTATCGAGGAAAAGAAAAAATTGCGGCAGCAAAACGATTTATCGAGTCTCTACAAGCAAGAAATATTGCATTTTTATTTGTGACTAATAATACGACTAAAATACCAGCTGATGTTGTCAATAATTTAGCAAATAATTTTGATATACATGTAACTGAGAAAGAAGTCTATACGGCGGCACTTGCAACTGCAGATTATCTAGATGCGTTAAACCCTGATAAAAGAAGTGTTTATATTATTGGTGAAAACGGATTAAAGAAAGCAATTATGGATAAAAAATTTATTATTGAGGAAACGACGCCTGATTATGTTGTTGTTGGGTTAGATTCCGATGTTACGTATCATAAATTTGAAATGGCAACTTTAGCAATCAAACGTGGTGCTAAATTTATTGGAACAAATGCTGATACTAATATTCCGAATGAACGTGGACTACTTCCTGGTGCTGGATCGCTGGTAAGGATGGTTGAATGTACAACACAACAAGAAGCTACTTATATTGGTAAACCTGAAACTATCATCATGGAAAAAGCCCTATCAAGACTTGGCTTGAAGAAAAGTGAAGTTGTGATGGTTGGAGATAACTACATGACAGATATTAAAGCCGGAATTAACTTTGGGGTTGATACAATGTTAGTCTATACGGGCGTTTCAACAAAAAACTTAGTGGCATCTAAAAAAGTTCAACCAACTATTCAATTGGATTCACTTGATGATTGGGACTTTGATAATGATAGAGCGCGTTAAAAAAATGGGACAGTGGCTAAGTTTATATCTAGCGATTGTCTCTTTTTCTATTATATTGGTAATTAATAGTACGTTTGTTTATAAAATTTTTATCAAGCAATCACATTTGAATAAAATTGTTGGGTTAAACCAATCAGAATTAATGTCTGATTATAATAATTTATTAGACTATTTTAACTATCCTTGGGTAAATAAAGTAAAAATGATATTGCCTTCATCATATAATGGGATGCAACATTATCATGATGTTAAACAATTGGTGCAGTTTAATTATGGTTGTTTTTTAATTTTAGGATTTATTGCAATAATATTTATTGGTCAATTAACAAAACAAAAGGAATTATGGAAATTGGTAAGACCTTTTCAGATGGCTATTACTGTTCCTTTTCTTAGTGTATTTTTACTTTTCTTTAATTTTGATCATTATTTTATACTATTTCATGAGCTCGTGTTTAGAAATAATGATTGGATATTTAATCCTAAACTAGATCCAATCATTTTGGCATTACCAGAAAATTTTTTTATGATTTGTTTTCTAATGGTCTTTTGTCTAATTGAGATGTTCTTTTTAGTTGGTATTTACTTTGGTAAGAGAGAAATTAAACGTAGTAATTAAAAAAACGAGACACCAGTGAAAATGGCGTCTCGTTTTTTTATTAGATTAAGATAGAAAGGGTGGGATATTAATAGCTAGTTATTTACTTAATTTTGACTTAATACCACTAAATACAGCTGGAATTAAGGAAATTAGTATGATTCCCAATACGACTAAAGAAAAATGTTCCTGTACGATTGCAATGTTTCCAAAGAAAAATCCAGCAGAACAACAAATGGTGACCCATGCAAATCCGCCAATTAGACTAAAGCGTAAGAAGCGAGAGTACTTAAATCCGCTACCACCAACGATGAAGGGAGCAAGCGTACGAATAATAGGCATGAATCTTGCTAAAATAATTGCGGGTCCACCATGTTTATTGAAAAATTGTTCTGTTTTATCGAGACTATCTTTGCTAATCATTTTATTAAATAATGAATGATCTGAAATTGAGTTCCCTACTTTTTTTCCAATAAAGAAATTTAGTGAGTCTCCCATGTACGCTGCAGCAAGAAAGAGGATTACAAATATCCAAATATTCAAATGATAAATTGAATTTGCTGCTAGAGCACTAGCTGCAAATAAAAGTGAATCACCAGGTAGGAAAGGTAAAATAACCGCTCCAGTTTCTATGAAGATAATAAAAAATAAGATAAGATAGGTCCAATTTCCAAAGTTGTTCACAATACTAATCAAGTGTGTGTCTATATGTAAAACAAAATCTATAAAAAAGTTTATGACAGACATAATATTAAATACCCCTTAAGTTCTATTTTTTTAATAATGTGGATTCATTAGTTGCGTACTATGAATAGTTCGATTAATATTTGGGTTTATAAAATTTAGGGCACTAGTTACGGCAGTCGGTGCTTCACCAAATCCTGAAGCAATTAGTGCTATTTTACCAGGGTATGAAACAATATCTCCTGCGGCAAAAACACCGGGAATGGAAGTTGCCATTTCAGAATTTACCGAGATTAGTTTCTTATCCATATTTATACCCCAAGCATTAATAATTTTATTATCGGATAAGTAGCCATAATTCACAAGTAAATTATCAACAATTATCGTTTTATTAAGATTATTTTTAGAATGTTTTAGCAAAATTTCAAGGCGACCATTCTTTTTAGAAAGTGATTGTATCGAAAAGGGAGTTTCAAATATAGTATCAGTTTTTTTGAGTTTTGTGACATTGTACTCTAGAGCTCTAAAGTTATCTCGACGGTGAATCATATGAATTTGTTTTGTAATGTTCGATAGCTCATTTGCCCAATCGATAGCAGAATCACCACCGCCAGCAATAGCAATTTGTTTATGAGAAAATTTAGAAAGGTCACTAATATTGTAAAATAATGATTCATTCTCGAATGTTGCTGAATTAGCAATATTTAATTTACGTGGCTGAAAAGAACCAATTCCAGCCGTAATAATAATTGTTCTACTATATGTAACCCGTTTAGAAGTTTGAATCCTAAAAATATCATTCTCTTTTTCGAAATTTAAGACGGTCTCATTTAATTTAACGTCAAAGTCAAATTGGTGAGCTTGCCTTGAAAGTTCCTTAATTAGATGTTCACCTGATATGCCAGTGAATCCAGCTATATCATATATTTTTTTCGTTGGATATAATGTACCAACTTGTCCACCAATGTCGGGAAGACTTTCAATAACTTGAGTTTTAGCTTGGCGCATGTGCGCATAAGTTGAAGTAAATAGTCCGATGGGTCCGGCACCAATGATAGTAATATCAAATATTTCATTTGTTGTCATAACAGTCTCCTAGCATTCCATTTAATAGCATTATAATAGTATAACGCATAAAAAATATAAAGTAATAGTAAAATAGAGTGAAATTGGGTACAATGGAATCAATAAAGTTTGAATAGGAGGAACATAGTTATGACATACCCACAATTAGACTTAGAACATGTAGTTGGACCAAAAGTTAAAATGATTACGAATTACGGTGATATAACGATTCAATTATTTCCAGAACAAGCACCTAAGACGGTAGAAAATTTCATTGGACTTTCAGAAAATGGATACTACAAAGACGTTATTTTTCATCGAGTGATTTCTGATTTTATGGTTCAATCTGGTGATCCAACAGGATCTGGAATGGGTGGTGAAAGTATTTGGGGTAAATCGTTTGCAGATGAATTTTCTTCTGAACTTTTTAACTTAAGAGGTGCTTTATCGATGGCTAATTCTGGACCATCAACAAATGGTAGTCAATTTTTTATTGTCCAAAATTCGAATGTTCCTGAACAGATGATTGGACAATTAAAGGATGCAAATTATCCTGAAGAGGTAGTCGTAGAATATAAAAAAGGTGGAACTCCTTGGTTAGATTTTCATCATACAGTATTTGGACAAGTTGTTAGTGGAATGGACATTGTTGATAAAATTGCGGGTGCAAAAACAGCTATGCAAGATAAACCAGTTGAACCAATTGTAATTGAAGATATGATAGTAACAAAATAAAGAGGATGAAAGTCCTTTTTATTTTGGCCGTTTTTACCGAAAGATTGAGGAGTATAAATGAAATATAGAATTGGACAAATTATTGTAGGAACTATAACAGGTATTCAATCATATGGTGCTTTTGTAACAATTGCGGATGGAGTTCAAGGCTTAATCCATATTTCGGAATGCCATAACGGTTATGTGGATAACATATTGAATTATTTAAAAATAAATGAAAAAATTACGGTTAGGATTATTGATATTGATGAATATAACAGTAAAATGAGTTTTTCAATTAGAAATTTTACTAAACAAAATAGTAATCTTAAAAGTACAGGTATTAAAATAAAACATAAATATTATTGGACAAATAGGTCTATAGATACAGGGTTTAAAGCAATAGATGATAAAATGGATTTTTGGATAAGCCAACAATTAAGAGATATTCACAGAAATAGACTTGACCAAGAAAAAGAAAGCTGATATATTTAATAAGTGCTATTGAGGCGATAATGAATATCGCAAATAA